>CAIWLA010000451.1 GCA_903913345.1 uncultured Magnetococcales bacterium
CTGCCCGATGTCTGTCTGGGCATGGCGGATCCGCCCTTTTCCGACCGGGTGGTATTGGTGGGAGACGCCGCTGTGAGCCGACTCTACAAGGATGGCAATGGAGCCGCCTACCGCACCGCCAAGGCATTGGCCATCACCGCCATGATCCACGGCATTTCCAAAAGGGCTTTTGCCCGCTACTACCTACCCACCTGCCGTGAGTTGGACCGGGACAACGCCATCGGCAAAGTGGTCTTTCTCACTGTGGACCTCTTCAAGAGAGTACCCATGCTCAGTCGGGGCATGGTGCGCATGGTGCGCCGGGAACAACCCTTGCAGGCCACCCGGAAGGAGATGTCCCTGGTGCTGTGGGACACGTTCACGGGGTCCAACAGCTACCGATCCATCTTCAAGCGTTGCATGCATCCCGCCTTTCTCGCTCGTCTCTGCTGGGAAAGTCTGCGCTCTCTGGGAGAAAATTCCGATGGCAAACCGGAACCCGAACCGGCTTTTTCAGGAGAATCCACATCATGAGACATAATCGACTGGGGCGACTGTACAACGATGGCGACATGATCGTGCGCAAGGGCGACGAAGGCGACTGCATGTTTCTGGTGCAAAAGGGCAACCTGGAGGTGGTCATCGGCGAGGAGGAAAACCGGGTGGTGACCACCCTTGGTTCCGGCGATTTTTTCGGAGAAATGAGCCTGTTTACGGGAGAACCCCGTTCTGCCACCATTCGTTCCAGGGGAGAAAGCCGGGTATTGACCATCGACGAACCGGCCTTTCTGCGTCGTTTGCGGGTGGATCCCATGCTGGCCTTTCACATTCTGAAAACCATGTACCAACGTTTGCGCGGCATGAACCAACAACAGGCGGGGTACGAAGGTTATCAGACCATCCCATCACAACTGGATCAGGTTTTACCATAAGGGGGTATGCTGTGTTCCGCTCTTTTTTCCATTCATATCACGCCAACCCGATCCGCACCTATCGGGATGGACAGGTGGTGCTGATCCAGGGAGAGACCAGTCAGGCCTTTGGAATCATCCTTAAAGGCCAGGTAGAAGTCTATCACAAGAGTGTGGACGGTGAAGACTCGGTGTATCGTGTACTGAAGGCACCAGAGACCTTCGGCGTCCATTCTCTGCTCGAAACCATTCCCCGCCCTTCTGGAATCCGCGCCCTGGGCACGGCCCGCGTCATCCTGTTGGACCGGGTGGGATTCCTGCGCACTGTCCACGAACATCCTCAGATGGCCTTCCAGATCCTGAAAACGGTCAGCCTGATCATTAAACGGATGTCGGATGAGTTGAAACAAAAATAAGGACTACGTATGATGACACTAACCATTGACCTGCCAGAGGCGGTCTTTGCCTCCTTGCGATGCAGTCCAGACGATTTGGTTCAAGAGATGCGCCTGACGACAGCAGCGACCTGGTACAGTCAAGGCCGTATTTCGCAGGAAATTGCGGCCCGACTGGCTGGCCTGGACCGAACAGATTTCTTGCTTGCCCTGGGTCGGATGGGGATAGACTCCTTCCAGGTTGATTTCCAGGATTTGGACCGAGAGCTTGACCGTGGCTGAAACCGCTGTCGTCAACTCTTCGCCACCCATATTCCTGGGCCGCGCCGGTCGTTTGGACCTGCTGAAAGGCGTGGTTGACCGCTGTTTTGTGCCAGAACCGGTACGGACCGAAATTTGGATCCGTGGAACAGATGACAAAACGGTCCAAGCCTTGTTGGTAAACGCATGGATAAAAGCGGTTGCCGTGCCGGAGATCCCGGAACCCATCGCTGCCTGGGGGTTGGGACCGGGCGAATCGTCGGTCCTGGCCTTCGCCTTGGCCGATCCGAATCGAAAAACTGTGGCGGTGATTGATGACTTGGCGGCCCGCCATTGCGCCATCACCTTGGGCATTCCGGTGCGAGAAACTCTGGGCATCGTGCTGATTGCCAGGAAAAGAGGGTTGATTCCTCGTGCCAGACCGGTCATGGAAGCACTCATCGACCATGGGCTGTATTTGTCGCGTAGCGTATTGGATCAAGCAATGGCGCGTGTTGGGGAATAAATGCAGAGTTCCATGGCGCGTCTCTGGCGTCAACAGGTGCCGCGCCACGGCCAAATCGAGATCGGACAGATGGATTTCCATGGTGTTTTTGTTGGACTGACCTCGATTTTAATGCGTTAAATACACGTCGAATCGTGTGTTTTTGCTGTAAATGGCCATCGTCGGCGACCGATCACCCAGGAGGGGTGCCAGACGGGGCCGCTTGACCACCACCCGCTGCCGGGCAACCCCCAACGCCACCGTCAACAGATCCGCCGCATCGGAATCATCCCCCACCAGCAGACGCAAACGACGCATCTCCTTCCTGGAGAGGGCACTGCCCTCCCGGTGCGGATACATGGGGTCCAGATAGACCACCTCCGGGCCATCTCGCAGCCCTCGCAGAGAGTCCCCCCCCCATATCTGCCGGGCATCAGCCTGCACCACCGTCAACCGGAGAGGGGGATCCCCCGTGGGGTCGCTCTGCTCTGCCAACCGCCGCAAACCGTCCGCCAGCAAGGCCGCCACCACCGGCGAACGTTCCACCATCTGCACCGTCGCCCCCAGTGCAGCCAGCACCAGGGCATCCTGCCCCAGACCCGGCGTGGCATCCAGAATGGTCAACGACCGCTGGCCCCGCAACCCCACCGCACGGGCCAACGGCTGGCGCAACCCCCCCCCATGCTGCCGCCGAAAGCCCCCCTTGCCCGCCACAAAATCGACATAGACCGCCCCCCCCTCCGCCGGATCGCTGCTGCGCAGCTCCAGACGCAAGGGGGTCACCGCCAAGAACAGACGCGCCAGGGAGGGGTCCGCCACCGTCGTCAACGGCAGAGACAACTGCGCCGCCCAACGGGCCGCCTGGGACCATTGCTCAGGCGATTCAACCAGCACCGCGACCGGCACCGTGACAGCGGGATCAAAAATCAACAAAATGGTCCCCAACCTCAAAAAAAATGGGCCACGGGTTTGACCGGCCCAGGAAAGGGTTCATAATGGACCAACAGAGGGAAAATCTCAATCGCTATTGGACAACAGGATGGGCCGTACCATGCAAAAGACCATTGCATTCCAGGGAATGCGCGGAGCCTACAGCGAACAGGCCTGCCGGGAAAGGGTGCCGGGCATCCTCGCCATCCCCTGCAAAACATTTGAAGATCTCTTCCAGCAGGTGGAGAACGGGCTGGTCGATTGGGGGATGCTCCCCGTCGAAAACAGCGTGGCGGGCGCGGTCAGCGACAGTTATGACCTGCTGGCCAGACACAATCTTTTTATCGTCGGAGAACATTACCAACGGGTGCGCCACTGCCTGCTGGGCATCCCAGGGGGATCCGTGGACCAGATCCGCGCCGTCTATTCCCATCCGCAGGCCCTGGCCCAATGTCATGACTTTATCAGAAGGCATGGATGGGAAAAATATGCGGTGTACGACACCGCCGGAGCCGCCGCCGACCTGATCAAACGGGGAAACCCCACGGAGGCCGCCCTGGCCTCGGCATTGTGCGCCGAATTGTACCAGCTCGATATTCTGGGCCAGGATATCCAGGACAGCCATCTCAACACCACCCGGTTTTTGCTGATCGCACGGGAGATGTCTCACCCGCCGGTGGATCAACCCTGCAAGACCAGCCTGCTGTTTGCCGTGCGCAACATTCCGGCCGCTCTGTACAAATGTCTGGGCGGTTTTGCCACCAACGGCGTCAATCTGACCCGACTGGAATCCCGCCCCCTCCCCGGTCGAAACTGGAGTTACCATTTTTACCTGGACTTCCAGGGCCACCCGGACCATACCGGTTGCCGGTTGGCCATGGAGGAGATCTCCTTTTTCACCGATTCCTTGAAAATTCTGGGCTGCTACCCGGAAGCCTCCAACCAAATGGAATAAGCCATCTCATGATCGCCTACCCCTCTATTGATCCCGTCCTGCTGCATATCGGTCCATTGGCCGTCCGTTGGTATGGATTGATGTACAGCCTGGCCTTTCTCATCGGTTGGCCCATGCTGTTGTCCCGTGCCAGACGGTTTCTCCCCCAACTCTCCCCGGATGATGTCGGCGACCTCCTCCTCTGGATCCTGATGGGGGTGGTCCTGGGTGGACGGGTGGGCTATATCCTCTTTTACCAGTTTGATTATTACCTGGACCATCCATGGGCCATGCTGCGGGTCTGGGAAGGGGGGATGGCCTTCCACGGCGGATTGATCGGCGTGTTGACCGTCTGTCTGCTCTTCTCCCGACGGCACCACCTGCCCTGCCTCTCACTGGCCGATCTGGTGGCCCCCATCGCCCCCATCGGCTTTTTTCTGGGACGGATCGGCAATTTTATCAACGGGGAATTGTGGGGCAGAACCACCGACCTGCCCTGGGGGATGATCTTTCCGGGGGCCGGTCCCGATCCCCGCCATCCCAGCCAACTCTATCAATCGGGTCTGGAAGGTCTTTCCCTGTTTCTGCTGCTCAACTGGCTGGGTCGTTCGGCCCGTCCACCCGGTTATCTCTTGGGCTGGTTTCTCGCCGGTTACGGTCTCTGCCGTTTCATGGTCGAATTTGTCCGCGAACCCGATCCCCAATTGGGCCTGCTCGCCCTGGATCTGACCATGGGCCAATGGTTGAGCATCCCCATGATCCTGGCGGGTCTGGGCTTGTGGCTCTTTTCCCGGCGTCCCAGATGACCGAACCCCTTCCCGCCCTCCTGGAAACGGTGGCCACCCTCCCCGCAACCCCTGGGGTGTACCGCTTTTTGGGGGAGAATGGACGGGTGCTCTACATCGGCAAGGCCAAAGCACTCAAAAAACGGGTGGCCTCCTATTTTCACCAGAGGGGCAGCCATCCGGTGCGCATTCAAGCCATGCTCGGCCTGGCCCGCACCCTGGAAGTGACC
>CAIWLA010000452.1 GCA_903913345.1 uncultured Magnetococcales bacterium
CGACAGATCGAGCGCGTGACCCGCAACCCGGCGCAGCCGCTCACCCGGTTCGATCACGTATACCGCGCCGACCTGGGCATCCAGGTTCTCCACCAGCACGCCCAGGATTTTTTCACCGAGGGACTCGACACGCAGATCGCCTTGCAACCGTGTATTTAACGCTATCTGCACCCGGCGCAACCACGCCTCGGCCTCGATGGAGCAAAAGTCGCGCGACGCGAACCACGCGATCAACAAGATCACACAGAGCAGCCCCCCCGCGCCGCCGAACGTGACGTAGGTCGACCACGTCACGCTGTCTTGCCACTCCTTCGTTCGCTCCTCAAGCAGATGCTCCTCCACCGCGTTCATCTCCGCGATCACGGCACGCAGCCGGTCCATGAGCAGCTTGCCACGACCACTGCGAACGATCTCGACCGCCGCGTCGGCTTGCCCAGCCCGCTTCAGGGTGATGGTCTGGGCTAAATGGTCAAGCCTTTGTGTCGTTATCGGTTCGAGTGTGTTGAGAGACCGCTGCTGGTCGGGATGCACGACCAGCCGGCGCAAGGTCGCGATCTCGCTGGACAACACCGTGAGCGCGCGGTTGTAAGGCTCAAGAAAGGACTCGAGCCCGGTGAGCAGGAAGCCGCGCTGGCCGGTCTCGGCATCCGACAGAATGGACAAAAACAGATCCAGATGTTGCCGAACCTCATTCGTGTGGTTGATGGACATCACGGCGGTAGCGCGAGACTTCAGCGACTGATGAGATATATCAGCAATCGCGAAAATGGCGACCACCGCTACGACGAGCGCGGCAAGCACTTTGCCCGGCAAGATGGCGCGTGATCGTCGCCCAGCCCAAGCGGGTGCCATCGTGGATAGCGGTTTTGTGCGGTTACCCGGCATTTTGCTGATTCTCCTCTTGGATTTCGGACGTGCCATCGGTCGTGGTCAACACCACTATCGGCAAAGCGTCGAGGAGCAGATAGCTTGGAACAAGATGCCCTTCGGGCAAGAAAATAGCAACAACAAAAAATAGCAAAAAAAAACGGGTGTACCAACCGCAATGGCCGCCGCCGTTCCTGACGGTCGGCATGTGGTCATTGTGGCAGATCAAGCAGGATGGCACATCACTAAAGATCTGAAATCGGGAGATAAGATTAAAGATGTGTTCGCAATCGTGGGCAAATTTGGATAATGATTTTCCGTGATTGGTATTATTGAAAAAATGATGCGTGACACGGATGTCCTGCCTGGTGCATCATGGAACCCCTGGATCTTCAATGGGGGAAAGAAGGATGGCACATCCGTTGTTCCCCTTGAATGGCTTTGGAGAAAATCCCCATGCCTACCCCCTTTTCTGGCCACTGGATACAGACAGGCACCGGCGGGCCGACCCTCGGTCTCTCCGGCTTTGCCAGTGCCAACTGGATGCTGCACGATCTGCTGGCCCCGTTGGGCAACCCAGGTTGTTTCGTCTTGCCCGACAACCGGGGCATGGGAAGATCACCCCCGGCCTCCGGGGGTTATGCACTGGCTGATCTGGCTACCGATGGCCTGCAGTTGATGGATGACCTGGGCCATGACCGCTTCGCCGTCATCGGGTTGAGCATGGGTGGCTTTGTCGCCCAGTTATTGACGCTGGCGGCACCGCAACGGGTGCGGCGGCTCGTGCTGATGTGTACCTCATCGGCGGGGGCATTATTCAAACCCTTTTTCCCGCTCATGCCCAGGCAACAGGTGGCGGATATCTACCGCCTGCCACCGGAAGAACGGATTCGCGCCGCCCTCTCCCCCACCCTCTGCCCCCTGCTCTCTACTCGGTACCCGCAAGTCTATGAAGAGGTGTTCCGGCAACGCCTCGCCCATCCAGAGGAGGTGGCCCAGGTGTTGCTGCAATATGACGCCGTGGCCGACTTTCTGACCACCCCCCTCAACCTGTCCGCGATCACCTGTCCGACCCTGGTGCTGGCGGGGGAGCAGGATTGTCTGGTCCCCCTGGCGAATGCCCAATTACTGGTTCAACAGATCCCCAATGCCCGGTTGGTGATCATTCCCGACACCGACCATCTGTTTTTTCTGGAAAAACGGGCGGAGGTTGGCCAGGAGATCACCCGTTTTCTGGCTTGAGGGCAATGGATGACGGGGAGGAAAGAACCGGTACACTCTTCGGATACAAGGTGTCCACACAAAAATCCTGCCCACGCGGCCAGGCCACAAACCCGGAGACGGCCCGCACGGACCGAAAATAGGCCGCCTGACGTAGCTCTTTGAAGATACCCTTGTCCAGATAGGGCGAGACATCAAAACGCCTCCGTTCCCCGTTGGAAAAGGAAAGTACCAGCACGGGCGGCTCAGACCCATCCACGGCAATGACTTCTGGATACATCACTTCCGGGTACATCACTCGGAATTCCTCACTTCAGAGGTTTGATACGAAAGACCTCACTGCCTTCCGAAGCCAGTTTCCAATCAGCCAACAGTTCCTCACGATGCAGTTCAATCCCCGCCTGCACCAGCCTGACCTTGTTGACGCGACAACCCGCCAACCAGAATTTCGCCGTCGTCGATACCGAAAACAGCTTTCATCTCCCCATGTTCCACGTGGATATGGGGAATATGACGCCGTTCCGAATCCAGAAAAAACATACGGATAATCAGTCCGTAAAACATCGAAATGACGGGCATAACGCCTCCAGGACAGAAAAAACAGTCACCAATACTTACGGCAACACACTCTCCCCCCCACGCAACCAGCCATCCACCCCCTTGGCCGCCTGCCGACCGCCATGAATGGCCTTGAGCACCAGGGATTGCCCGGTCGCCATGTCCCCCGCCGCAAAGACACCCTCCACACTGGTCATGTAACGGGCATCCACCTGGACATTGCCCCGCCCGTCCAGATCGACCGCCAACGCCTCCAACAAACCGCTCTTGACCGGCGCGAGAAAACCCATGGCCAACAAGACCAGCTCGGCCTCCAGGCTGAACGCGCTGCCGGGGATCTCCTGCATCCGGGGACGCCCCCCCGCATCGTCCTGCTGCCAATCCAAACGGACACAGTGCAACCGCTGGACATGATGACCCGCATCCCCCTCGAAATGTTTGGTCAGAATGCTCCACTCCTGGGTACACCCCTCCAGATGAGAGGAGGAGACCCGCAGTTGGTTGGGCCACAGCGGCCAGGGGGTCTCCGGGGCACGATCCTTGGGGGGTTTGGGCAACAGTTCAATTTGGGTGACACGTTTGGCCCCCTGACGAATGGCCGTCCCCACACAATCCGCCCCGGTATCTCCCCCACCCACCACCACCACATGCCGCCCGGTCGCCAGAATGGCCGCCTCGCGTGCAATATCCTCGCCCGCCAATCGACGATTTTGCTGCCCCAGGAAATCCATGGCAAAATGGATCCCCGACAACGACCGACCGGGAATGGGCAAGTCACGGGGATGTTCGGCACCACCCGTCAACAGAATGGCCTCGTTCTCCTCACGCAGTTGGGCTACAGAGAGATCCACCCCCACATGAACCCCGGTCCGCACGGTCAACCCTTCGCCGAGCAGTTGTTGCATCCGGCGGTCAATCAGGTGCTTTTCCAGCTTGAACGCGGGAATGCCATACCGCAACAATCCCCCCACCTGGCGGTTTTTTTCGTACAGCGTCACCGCATGGCCCGCACGGGTCAATTGCTGGGCCGCCGCCAGACCCGCCGGTCCGGAACCGATGACCGCCACCCGCTTGCCCGTCCTGGCCAGGGGAGGACGGGGAACGATCAGCCCTCTGGCAAACCCCTCCTCGACGATGGTGCGCTCAATCTGACGCACCGAAACCGGCTCCCGATTGATACCCACCACACAGGCCGCCTCACACAAGGCCGGGCAGACGTTGCCGGTAAATTCGGGAAAATTGTTGGTGCGGTGCAGGGTCTCCACGGCCAAGGCCCACTCACCCCGATAGGCCCAATCGTTCCAGACGGGAATCAGATTGCCCAGGGAACACCCGTTATGGCAGAACGGCACCCCGCAATCCATGCAGCGTGCGGCCTGTTCCTGCATCCGCTCTTGCGGAAACGGTTTGTAGAGGGCATCCCAATCGGTAATCCGTTCGGCGACCGGCCGCAACGGGGGCGTTGCCCGCTCAATTTCCATAAAACCCGTTATTTTACCCATTCGTATCGCGCTCCCGAACCGCTTTCATCTCCGCCAACACCCTCTGATATTCCAGGGGCATCACCTTGACAAATCGAGGCATGGAACCCTCCCAATCGGCCAGAATACGGGCAGCAACGGCACTTTCCGTATAGGTCAGATGTTTTGCCAACAGGATACGGAGCACTTTTTCATCCTCCTCGTCCACCGTTTGCAAGGCCACCATGGCCGGATTGTGCAGGGCGGCCAGGGTTTGCTGGAAATCGTAGACAAAGGCGATACCGCCACTCATCCCCGCCGCAAAGTTGCGCCCCGTTGGCCCGAGCACCACCACGACACCGCCCGTCATGTATTCGCAACCATGATCCCCCACCCCTTCGACCACGGCAGAGGCCCCCGAATTCCGCACGGCAAACCGCTCGCCCGCCATGCCCCGAAAGAAGGCCTCTCCACCGGTGGCACCATACAGCAGGGTGTTGCCGACAATAATATTCTCTTCCGCCACCAGGGTCGATTTGGGGTGCGGACGGATGACAATGCGCCCCCCTGACATCCCCTTGCCGACATAATCGTTGGCGGCACCATGCAGATACAACGAGACGCCGTTGACATTGAAGGCCCCGAAACTTTGCCCGGCCACCCCCTCGAAATGACAGGCGATGGTATCGTCGGGCAACCCTTCCGCCCCAAACCGTTTGGAAATCTCGCCCCCCAGCATCGCCCCCACCGTGCGGTCCGTGTTTTGAATGGGCAGACGAATGGCAAGCGGTTTTTTGTTGTTGAAGGCCCGCTCCGCCAGATCCACCAGTTTCAGATCCAGCACATTGTCGATGCCGTGATCCTGGGCCTGCACGCAACGGGTGGCAATGTTGGAAGGGACATCCGGCTTGCGCAGGATGGCGGAAAAATCCAATCCCTGCGCCTTCCAGTGGTCAACCGCCTGGGTCGTGCGAATCAGTTCCACCCGGCCAATCATGTCGTCCAGGCGACGGAAACCCATCTCCGCCATGATCTCCCGCACTTCGTTGGCGATAAAATAGAAAAAGTTGATCACATGCTGCGGTTGGCCGGTAAACAGTTTGCGCAACGCCGAATCCTGCGTGGCAACCCCGGTTGGACAGGTGCCCAAATGACATTTGCGCATCATCACACACCCCTGGACCACCAAAGGGGCCGTGGCAAAGCCAAACTCCTCCGCCCCCAACAGCGCGGCGATCACCACATCCCGACCGGTACGCAACTGGCCATCGGTTTGCAACCGCACCCGACCCCGCAAATCATTCAGCACCAGGGTTTGCTGGGTCTCGGCCAGCCCCAATTCCCAGGGGATGCCCGCATGTTTGATGGAACTCAAGGGCGAGGCACCGGTTCCGCCGTCACCGCCCGCAATCAAGATCATGTCGGCATGGCCCTTGGCCACCCCGGCCGCCACCGTCCCCACCCCCACCTCGGAGACCAGCTTGACCGACACCCGGGCCGCCGGATTGACATTTTTAAGGTCAAAAATGAGCTGGGCCAGATCCTCGATTGAATAAATATCATGATGCGGCGGCGGACTGATCAGGGTCACACCGGGCGTGGTGTGGCGGGTTTTGGCAATGATCTCGCTGACCTTGTGGCCCGGCAACTGCCCACCCTCCCCCGGTTTGGCCCCCTGGGCAATCTTGATCTGCATCTCATCGGCATTGACCAGATAGTGACTGCTGACCCCGAACCGCCCGGAGGCCACCTGCTTGATGGCACTGCGGGCGAAATCCCCATTGGGACGGGGCTTGAAACGGGCCGGATCCTCGCCCCCCTCCCCGGTGTTGGACCGCCCCCCCAGGCGGTTCATGGCAATGGCCAGATTTTCGTGGGCCTCCTTGGAGATAGAGCCAAACGACATGGCCCCGGTGACAAACCGCTTGACCAACTCGGAGGCCGGTTCCACTTCATCCAGAGGAATGGGGGTGGGCAGCCTTTTCAGGCGGAACAGGCCACGCAGGGTACACAAAGCCTGGGATTGCTCGTTGATGACCTTGGAAAAGGCCTTGAACAGCGTATAATTGTCCTCCCGCGTGGCCCGTTGCAGCAGGGAGATGGTCTCCGGCGTCCACATGTGCCGCTCGCCGCCCCGGCGAAACTTGTAATCCCCCCCCACATCCAGTCCATCCTGATAGGCGAGCAGTCCGCCATAGGCCCGCTGATGACGACGCAACCCCTCCTGGGCAATGGTTTCCAGATTGATCCCCTCGATGCGGGAGACGGTTCCGGTAAAATACTTTTCCACCACCTGACGATCCAGACCGACCGCCTCAAAAATTTGTGCCCCGCAATAACTCCGCAGGGTGGAAATGCCCATCTTGGAAAAGACCTTCAACATGCCCTTGTTGATGGCCTTGATATAGCGATACTGGGCCTGTTCCGGGGTATGCTCTCCCAGCAGATTCCGCTCGGACAGATCGGTCAACAGGTCGAAGGCCAGATAGGGATTGATCGCCCCGGCCCCATAACCGACCAGCAGGGCAAAATGATTGACCTCCCTGGCCTCGCCCGTCTCCACCAGGATGCTGGCCCGGTTGCGGGAACCGGAACGGATCATGTGGTGATGCACCCCGGAGGTGGCCAGGAGCACCGGAATGGGTATCCGGTCTGCCGAGGCACCCCGGTCGCTCAAAATGAGCAGACCAACCCCCTCAGCCAGACTCACGGAGACCTCGTTGCACAGGCGCACCATGGCCTGTTTCAGGCCGTCCGGCCCGGAATCGACGGGATAGAGGGTGGAAAGGGTCTTGGCGCGCAGGGGATCCGTGGTGATGGCGCGCATCTTTTCCAGTTCCCGATTGGTCAAAATCGGTTGTGTCAGCCAGATGCGGCGCACGTGTCCGGGGTCTTCCGCCAGCAGATTGCCCGTTGGTCCCAACTGGGTAAAGAGGCTCATGACCAGCTCTTCCCGGATCGGATCGATGGGCGGATTGGTGACCTGGGCGAACAATTGTTTGAAATAGTTAAACAACATTACCGGCCGGTCAGAGAGGACCGCCAGTGCCGCATCGTTGCCCATGGAGCCGACCGGTTCCTCACCGGTCAGCACCATGGGCGTCAGAATGACCTGGATGTCCTCATCCGTATAACCAAACAGGTGTGACCGGGTGCGCAACGGCTCCTGCTCGGTCTGAACAACGCTGCCATCCGGCAGGGTATCGACGAAAATCAGATTGTCTGCCACCCATTGGCGATAGGGTTGCCGGGCGACAATCTCCGCCTTGATCTCGGCATCGTCGATAATGCGACCTTGTTCCAGGTCGATGACAAACATGCGGCCCGGTTGGAGCCGTCCATGGTGTACCTCATCCTCTGGGGGAATGGCGATGGTGCCCGCCTCCGAGGCCAGGATGCACAATCCTTTCTTGGTGATCAGGTAACGGGCCGGACGCAGACCGTTCCGGTCCAGGGTGGCACCGATGTAGCGACCATCGGTAAAGGCCACGGCGGCGGGTCCGTCCCAGGGTTCCATGATGGAGCCGTGATACTGATAAAAGGCCCGGCGATCCGGGTCCATTTGCTTGTGATTTTCCCAGGCTTCGGGAATCATCATCATCATGGCGTGGGGCAGGGAACGGCCAGAGAGGACCAAAAATTCCCGGGCGCGGTCAAACGAGGCGGAATCGGAGATCCCTTCCGGGACGATGGGAAACAATTTTTTGATCCCATCGCCAAACAGGGGGGAAGACAAAACCGACTCACGGGCATGCATCCAGTTGATATTGCCGCGCAGGGTATTGATTTCGCCGTTGTGGCAGATCATGCGGAACGGATGGGCCAATTCCCAGGTGGGAAAGGTATTGGTGGAATAGCGTTGGTGGACCATGGCAAAGGCGGAGACCATGGTGGGTTCGCTCAGGTCGGGATAATAGGCCGAGACCTGATCCGCCAAAAACATCCCCTTGTACAGCAGGGTCCGGGAGGACAGGCTGGCGATGTGGAACGATTTGACCTCCTCCTTGCTGTACCCCAGCACCGCATTTTCGATGCGGCGACGGATGATGAACAGTTTGCGTTCCAGCCACAGGGGATCGGCATCGTCCGGCACGACACCCTGGCCGATAAAGACCTGGAAAACCGCCGGTTCGGAAGCCTTGGCAATATAGCCGATGCGGGCATCCGGGCTGATGGGGACGGCGCGCCAACCCAGCAGACGCTGCCCCTCGTCGGTGATCATCTGTTCCACGTGACGCCGGAAGGATTCCTGCTGGTGGACATTTTTGGGCAAAAAGATCATGCCAACGCCATAGCGACCGACCGGGGGCAGGTTGATTTTCAACCGTTTGCATTCGGCCCGCAGGAAGGCGTCCGGCAATTGCATCAGCAGTCCGGCCCCGTCACCGGTCAGCGGGTCCGCGCCCGTGGCACCCCGGTGGGTCAGATTGACCAGAACCTCCAGGGCCATTTGAATGATATCATGTGATTTTTTGCCATTAATATTGGCCACAAAACCGATACCGCAGGCATCATGTTCGAAGGCGGGATCGTACAATCCCTGTTTGTCTGGAAGGCCGTTTTGGATCATGACTGGTTCCCGATTATGTTTTATGAAATGGCAAAAAGCGGCTCAAGTATCCCCCAACTGCATGGCATGTGTCAACCGGGGTCAACGTCATGGAACGGAGATGTACGATTTTTATGTTGTTTTTACAGAAAAATGGCCTTATATTTCCTCGATTGCCGGTTGATTCATGCACCTTTTCCAGGGATGACACCATGTCTCCGATGTCGCAGCGGATTATCAAGTCGCGCCATAATCGCAAGCTGTTTCGCTCAGAACCCCCTGCTGGTGAGGATGTCAAGGCACTCTTCAAGGGACGGGAAGTGGAACTGACCACAGCCTCGGAGATGTTGCGCTACAATCTGGACTCACGAGAGAGGAGATCGATATCCCTTTTACGGCAACAAATTTGATAATGTCTTTGTTATTCAAAGTTATTTTTCGGACACAACCTGCAAGATACTCCCGATTGTTCGTGAAATTTTTGGTGACCAAACATGATGAGCCAAACCCAGGAATCGGAATTCGACCGGGACATGGCGCAAGCGGCATTGCGGATGGGACTGCGGGCGGTCGCCCGTCAACCCGCTGTTCTGTCACGATGGCGCGATGAACTCTCCGCCGAGGAGGCCAGTACCGGTCCGGATCTGGCCTGGATATCAGGGGCCGAAAGCATGGCCATGCTGGCGGCCATGCCTTTGGAGGCACGCCACGACATGTTGGCCAAGATTGGCCTGACGGAAGCCGAACAGACCCTCCTCCATCCCATTGTGGATCAATTGGAAGAAGAGACACAGGAAACAGCATCCCGTCTCCTCCTCTCTTTGCCGTGCTCGGCATCCATCGGCAAATTGTTGATCATGGATCCCCTGGTTGCCCCTCAACAAGGAGATCAATCCGTTGCAACGGAACCCATCCTCAACGATGCAGACAAAATCCTGCGCTTGCAGGAGGAACGCCGCACCATGGCGAAAATAAGCGATACTGGGATCCATGCCCTCGCGCTGTTCCGCATGGCTGTCGCGCGTCTCTCCATGAAGCAAACCGATCCTGCATCCCTGCGAGAGATTCTGGGCAACATCAGACAATCCTTTGACATGAACATCCAAATTGACCGAGTGGATGGAATTGCCTTCGTGGGTGAGCTTCTTGGCCAAATCCTGGATGCCAAAGGCGAAAAACAAGAGGCCTTGGTCGTGCTGGGAAAGTCAGAAGCAGCGTTCCGGTTGATCCAAATGGAAGAGAAGGCACAACAGGTCCATGAGATGATCCAACAGATCCAATCTCGATAATCGGCCTGGCTGTCCCACTAAAACCGACCCTCCCTCCCCGCCTGGGCATCCATCCTCTCCTCCAGAAAGGCCGCCAGGGTATCGCCCAATCGATGGGCACCCTGTTTGTTGAAATGGACATCGTCATAATAGGTCGTGGTATCCTTGGGCAGGATCCTGTCCGTATCAAAACAGGGGATTTTTTCGGTGCGACAGACGGAGAGGGTGGTCTCGTTATACCGGGCCAGCAAGTTGGCCATCACCCGCGCCGAATAATACTGTTTGACCGGTTCTGAACCAAAAAAATTATGGCCCACCGATCCAAACCACAGCAGGGACTCCTCCTCTGGAGGCATCCTGGCCTGGTACAAACTCCCCTGGGTCATCAACACCAGGGACACCCCCGCATCCCGGCTCATCTGGGCCATCCGGGTCAGATTGTGGCCAAAAACGGTCAAACATTCCGCCACATCCGGCTCCGCATCCACCAACTCCGCCATCTGGCGGCGATGGCGTTGCTCCTGATAGAACAGGCCCGCCTCATCCTGCACCACATAAGGCTGTGCATTGGCCTGTGCCACCGGTTTGCCCCGCGCCATCACCCTCTGCCAGAGGCGAACCCATTGCCAGTCACCGGCCTCCGACCAATCGATGCGTTCAAAGACATGGCGACGATAGGCGGCCAGATAACCCGCCCCCTCCGCCAGACGGGCATTGTCCCGCAGGGCAGACAATCCACCGGAAATACATAAATTCAAATCATTGATCCCGGCCATCACCACCAATAATGGCGGTTGCATCTCCCGCAGATGATCATGCACCTGAACCAGATGGCCAAACGAGTTAAGCCCCGACTTGCCACTGTTGCCCACCCAGACCCGGCGACGGGCAGAAAGATGTTCTTGCAGACGCCGGGTCCAGACATCCTGGTCGTCCAGAACAAGGCTCTCCGTGGTACTGCCCCCAACCACAACCACCTTGAACACCCCACTCTCCCGTGGAAAGGAATCCCCACGCAACCCCACATCATTGATGGTAAAACGGGACTCCTGATAGTCCACCCCCGGCATCACCCCCC
>CAIWLA010000453.1 GCA_903913345.1 uncultured Magnetococcales bacterium
ATGGCGCCTGTCTGCTGGGTTCGATCAACCTGACCCGGTTTGTGCAACATGCCTTTACCCCCCAGGCGGTGTTTGACTGGGCCACCTTTGACGAGGTGGTACGCGTCTTTACCCGCATGCTGGACAATGTGGTGGAGATCAGCGGGCTGCCACTGCCGGAACAGATGGCGGAAATTCTTCTGAAACGTCGGCATGGCATGGGATTTTTGGGGTTGGGATCGGCCATGACCCTGCTCAACATGCGCTATGGGGATGCGGAGTCCATTGAGTTTGCCGAACGGGTGGCGCGGGAGATGGCAACGGTCGGTTGGGATGTGGGGGTGGAACTGGCCCTGGAAAAGGGACCAGCCCCCCTCATGGAGCAGTTGTTTACCGTGACCGATGCCATGCTGCTCCAGCGGCCTGCCCTCGCCGAAAGGGGGGTTCGGGTGGGGGATTCATTGCCCGGCAAGGTGTTGCTGGCCCATTACAGTCGTTACATGGCGCAGTTTCCGCCAGCCCTGCGTGACCGGATTGCCGAGCATGGGTGCCGGTTTACCCATCATACCTCCATTGCCCCCACCGGCACGATTGCCCTCTCCCTGGCCAACAATGCCTCCAATGGCATCGAACCGAGTTTTTCCCACAAGTACAGCCGCAATATTATCCGGGCCGGGCGCAAGACCAAGGAAAAGGTGGATGTCCTCTCTTACGAGTTGCTGGCCTACCGTCTGTTGGTCAATCCCGATGCCGATCCGTATGCCGAAGAGGGGCACAATCGTCTGCCGGCCTGTTTTGTCGATGCCAACGTCATCCACCCCAAGGCCCACGTGGATATTCAGGCGGCGGTCCAGAAATGGGTGGATTCCTCCATTTCCAAGACGATCAATGTCCCAGGCGATTTTCCGTATGACGATTTCAAGGAGATCTACCTGTATGCCTACGACAAGGGGTTGAAGGGCTGCACCACCTTCCGTTTCAATCCAGAGGCCTTTCAGGGGGTATTGGTCAAGCAGTCGGATCTGGCGGCGACGACCTACCGTTTTACCCTCTCCAATGGGGAGACAATCCTGTTGAAAGGGGATGAGGAGGTGGAGTATGATGGCGAGATGCACAATGCCGCCAACCTCTACGATGCCCTCAAAGAGGGCTATTACGGTCGGTTGTGACCGGGGCCGGTTGGCCAATCCAGACCACTATTTGACTCAAGATAATGGCCGTGACGGGGGATGCAATGACAGTCAAGATTGAACAAAAAATTGTCTCGTATGAAGTGGTGTCGGATGGGACGGATGCGGTTCCGGTGGCCCCCAAAAAGGAGGTCAAAAAAGGGCCAGCACCCGCCGTGGTGCGGGAGGAGGATGGCAATGTCATCCACATGCAGCCCCTCATGCGGCGTCCCGTGGAGTTGCGGGGATCGACCTACAAGATCAAGACGCCCCTCTCCGAACATGCCCTGTATGTCACCATCAACGATATTGAGGTCAATGGCAAGCGTCGTCCGTTCGAGATTTTTATCAACTCGAAAAACATGGAAAACTTTGCCTGGATTGTGGCGTTGACGCGGGTCATTTCGGCGGTGTTCCGTCATGCGGGGGATGCCACCTTTCTGGTGGAGGAGTTGCGTTCCGTCTTTGATCCCCGTGGTGGTTATTTCAAGCCGGGTGGCAAGTATATGCCCAGTCTGGTGGCCGAGATTGGCGAGTGTCTGGAACGCCACATGACCAACATTGGCATCCTGAATCCGCCGGAGGTCTCCCAGGAGTTGCAGGCCAAGCGGTTGCTGGCCAAAGAGGGGGGATTGGCGGGGGGCAGCGTCTGTCCCAAATGCAATCAACTGGCGGTGGTGCGACTGGATGGCTGCGATACCTGCCTGGAGTGTGGCTATTCCAAGTGTGGTTAGGGCGGTTTGCCGGGCGTGGGGGGGGCGGTCTAAGGCCGAGAGACCATGGAAAACAACAACGAAAACAATCGGTCGCAGTATGACACCACCTTCAAGGATCTGTTCGAGCAGCCACCCCAGAGGCTGCTGAAACTGTTGATCGGGCGTCAGGCCGTGCGTCTGTTGCCGGTGGAATTTGCCTCCACCCAGAAACGTCTGCCCGATTGGGTGTTTTTGATGGAGGACGATGCCATCTTTCATCTGGATTTGCAGGGCAGACCAGAGGGGATGGATTGGCGCATGTTGATGTATTATGCGTTGATACGGCAACGTTATCCGGGCCAGGAATTGATTCAAAAGGTGTTGTACGTTGGACAGAAGGTGTGGCATCCCCAGGCGACCATAAAGGAGAAAAATCTCTTTTTTCGGTATGAAGTGGTGGATATTCGCACCATCGACTGCCGGGCGTTGCTGGCCAGTCCCCTGCTGGAGGAAAATATTTTGGCGATCCTCTGCCGAATGGATCATCAAAAGGAGACCATTCGGGAAATTTTGTACCGGATCAGCGCATTGCCGACCAAAGCCAGGGCCGATGCCCTGACCAAACTGGTCATCCTGTCCCGATTGCGCAGACTGGAACTGGTTGTCAAAACGGAGGCTGAAGAGATGGCTCTTGTCTTGAATGTGATGGAAAACGATGTGTTGCGGCCCATGCTGTTGAAGGTGCAGCAGGAAAGCAAGCAGGAAGGCAAGCAGGAAGGCAAGCAGGAAGGCAAGCAGGAAGGCAAGCAGGAAGGCAAGCAGGAAGGCAAAGCCGACATGCTGCTTCGCCTGATGCAGCGTCGTTTCGGTACGGTTCCAGATTGGGTGCGAACCAAGGTATGCGCCTCTGGCGCAAGCGACCTGGATGGATGGAGCGAACGTATTTTTGATGCCGACACCATCGAACATATTTTCCAATAGTGCCCTCACAGGAGTGGATTCTCTGCTCATCGCTCCCCGGAAGTCAGTGAGTGAGAAGATTTTCTTGGACAAGGTGGTTGTTTGATGAGCGATATACGCACCTTTGTGCTGTTGGCGGGTTTGACCGCGCTGTTTTTGGTGGTTGGAATGGCCTTGGGCGGGCGGGATGGGATGATGCTGGCCCTGCTGATGGCGGTTGGGTTGAATTTCTGGGCCTACTGGAATTCCGATCAGGCGGTGTTGCGCATGTTTAATGCCCAGGAGATTGGGCCAACCCAGATGCCCGACTATTATGCCACGGTGCAGGCGTTGGCGCGGCGTGGACGTTTGCCGATGCCACGGGTCTACGTGATTGACGATCCATCGCCCAATGCCTTTGCAACGGGTCGGGATGCGGACCATGCGGCCGTGGCCGCCACGACGGGCATTTTGCGCCTGCTGACCCTGGAGGAGTTGGCCGGGGTGATGGCCCATGAATTGGCCCATGTGCGCAACCAGGATATTCTGATCGGCACTCTGTCGGCCACCCTGGCCGGGGCCATTACCGCCCTGGCACAGTTTGGTCTCTTTTTCAATACCGGACGAGACCGGGAAGAGGGTGGCAGCGGCACGGCGGGTCTGTTGATGGCCCTGTTGGCACCGGTGGCGGCCATGTTGATTCAGATGGCGGTCTCTCGTTCCCGCGAGTATGGTGCCGATGCCCTGGGTGCCCGGTTGTGCGGCAATCCCTTGTGGCTGGCCGCCGCCCTCCATAAACTGGAGCAGGGCAGTCGGCAGATTCCCCTGGCAGCAGCCGAGGCCCATCCCGCAACGGCCCATCTGTTTATTGTCAATCCCCTCTCCGCCGGTTTTCTGGCGGGTCTCTTTTCTACCCATCCGCCCCTGTCGGAGCGGATTCAACGGCTGCGTGCCATGGTGCCTTGAGCGATGATCAAAATTGCACCCAGTATCCTCTCCGCCGACTTTGCCCGTCTGGGGGAGGAGATTCGATCGGTGGAGGCGGCCGGTGCCGATTATATCCACGTGGATGTCATGGATGGTCATTTCGTACCCAACCTGACCATCGGTCCCGTGGTGGTGGAGGGTATCCGCAAGGTGTCGCGCCAACCGCTGGATCTCCATTTGATGATCGCACCGGTGGATGCCCATATTCCCGCCTTTGCCCAGGCGGGGGCGCACCTGATCAGCGTCCATTATGAGGCCACGACCCATCTGGATCGAACCTTGAATTTGATTCGCGAGCAGGGGTGCCGTGTCGGTGTGGCCCTCAATCCCGCCACGCCCATCAGCCTGCTGGGGGAGGTGCTCCATCTGGTGGACCGGGTGGTCTTGATGAGTGTCAATCCCGGTTTCGGGGGACAATCGTTCATTCCCTATGTGTTGCAGAAGATACGCAGGATGCGGGAGATGATCCGGGAGCGGGGGCTTGCCATCGAGTTGGAGGTGGATGGCGGAATCAAAGTGACCAATATCGGGGCCATCGCCGCCGCCGGGGCGGATGTCTTTGTCGCGGGATCAGCGATCTTTTCGCAGACGGACTATGCCATGACCATCCATCAGTTGCGTACCAATGCCGAAGCGGCCCAGGCTCCTCTGCAATAGGTTGAAAACAATCAAATGACAATCATTTCGCCACGCCTGCTGGCTGTACAGGCGGTGATGGGGGTGTTGCGGGGCAGCGGACCACTGGAACTGCCTCCCGCCGCCGTCACCTTGTCGCCTCGTGACCGTGCCCTGGCCATGGAGATTGCCGCCGGGACGGTGCGCCATCTGGCCACCCTGGATCATCTGCTCCAATCCTGCATGGAACGGCCACTGCCGAGCAAACATTATTTTTTGTGGGCGGTATTGCGCACGGCCTTGTATCAGGCCATTTACATGCGGGTGCCGGAACGGGCGGCTGTCCATGAGGCGGTCGCTCTGGTCAAGGAGAGTCGGGATCATACCCGTTCTGGATTTGCCAACGGGGTGTTGCGTTCGGTCCTGCGCCTGGACCGGGGGTTGGTGTTGGCCCGGATTGCCGATCCCGTGCGCCGTCTGGCGGTGACCCATTCCTATCCCGAATGGTTGGTGCGCCGTTGGTGGTCGGCGGTGGGAGAAGAGAAGATCCAGGCCCGTCTGGCGGCGGGCAATCAGGTGGCCCCGTTGACCGTGCGTGCCAACACCCTGGCCACCCAGCCGGGACTGTTGCAGGCGGCCCTGGGAGCGGGGGCCACCCCCTGTGGGTTGGCGCCGGAGGGGATGACGGTGGAAGGAATGATCGGTCCGGTGGAAAAAATGCCGGGTTATACCAATGGCTGGTTTGCGGTACAGGATCAGGCGGCCCAGTTGGTATCGCACTTTTTGGCCCCTCAGGCGGGAGAGACGGTGTTGGATGGTTGTGCCGCACCGGGGGGCAAGACGACCCATCTGGCGGCCCTGGCCGGGGGAGCGGTGCATGTGACCGCCGTGGAAATCGATGCGGAGCGGATAGACCGTCTGCGGCACAATCTCCATCGTTTGCGGGTCAAGAATGTGGAGATTGTCGTCGGGGATCTGGGCGATCCGGATCTGTTGGGGGATCGGCGGTTTGATCGTGCCCTGGTGGATGTGCCGTGTACGGGCACGGGGGTGATTCGTCGGCATCCAGAGATCAAGTGGCGGCGCGAGGCAGTGGACGTGGCGCGCCTGGTGGCCATTCAGGCCCGTATTCTGGCCGGGGCGGCAGTACGGGTGGTGGTGGGCGGGTGGCTGGTCTATGCCACCTGTTCCCTGGAGCCGGAGGAAAACCAGGGGCAGATTGACTCATTTTTGCAGCGCAATCCCGGTTGGCAGCGGGTGCCGATTGTCATGGCAGGGGTGCCGGTGACCGGGTTGGGTGATTTTCAGACCGAGCCGGGGGAACAAGGCATGGATGGTTTTTATGCCGCACGGTTGCGGCGTGTGGCGTAGGGTGTGGCAAGAATGGGCGCGAAAGGGGATGTGGACCCTCTATGACATGCGAATTTTCCTTCTGACCCCCCTTTTTTTGGTCACCATCGGTGTGACAGCCACGGCTCAGGCCGAGCAGCCCCTCTTTGCAACCGGTGCCCTGGTGTCGATGGAGAGTCCCCATCCCCAGGCCGAGCGGGAGAATTTTCCCGTGATCAAAGGTTTGTATCTGGGCATGTCGATGAAGGAGGTGGACCATGTCACCCAATACAAGCTGGAGATGGATCTCAAGTTGGAAGAAGAGGGCGTTTATTATTTTGTCCAGAAAGGCAGCGATGGGTTGCGAGCCACCCGCAGTGACTTGCGAACCAGGAGCCTGCCCAGCGATTTGATCATCAAAACGGACACCCATAAAAAGGTGACGGGGATTATTTTGAGTGGAGCCTGTGTGAAAAGATGGTTTCATTTGGGCGAAGATCCCCCGATTGAACCCTTTGTGCAACAATTCGCCATCGATCACCATCTCAAGCCACCGCATGGCCAGGAGCCGGGACGGGGAACGGTGTGGTATGAAATGGACAACCCGAAAGGGTTCAACTTGAAGATTGAAAACAGTTTTCGAATTCTGCTGGCCAGTGCGTCCGGGGAATCTTGACCGCGCATTTCAGCTGCAATCCATGCCGTTCCCGGCCCCTTCACGACAACGCCAGTCGGTATCCCACCCCCGATTCCGTCAAAATGTGGCGGGGCACGTTGGGATCCTCCTCCAGCTTGCGGCGCAGATTGGACATGTAGACCCGCAAATAATGGGTGTTTTCCGACTGGTTCGGTCCCCAGACATCCCGCAGCAGGGTGCGGTGGGTCAATACCCGCCCGGCATTGGCCACCAGTTGGGCCAACAGACGATATTCGATGGCCGTCAGGTGAACATTCTTGCCCCCACGGGTCACCAGTCGCTGGACGAGATTGACCTCCACTTCTCCAAAGCGGGTGGTGGTGGACTCCTCCCCGTGGGTGCGAACCGAACGGCGCAACAAGGCACGTACCCGGGCCAGCAGTTCGGGCACCCCGAAAGGCTTGGTCAGATAATCATCGGCCCCCACATCCAGGGCACCCACCTTGTCGGTTTCGTTGGCGCGGGCCGAAAGGATCAGGACGGGCAGGTTGGACCATGTGCTCAGATCCCGAACCAGATCGATGCCATCCATGTCGGGCAACCCCAGATCCACGATGACCAGATCGGGACGACGGGTGCCCACCTCGACCAGACCCCGTGTCCCCGTCTCCGACTCGATCACCGTATAGTGTTCCGCCTCCAGGGCCGCACGGACAAACCGGCGAATCTGCGGCTCATCCTCGATAATGACAATCAAAACAGTCGGTGCGTGGTCATCAGCCATCAGAGTTCCTCCGGAATGGTGGGGGGATTGCCCACCGGCAAAAAAAGCATAAAGCACGCGCCCTGGTCAGGCCCATTTTCCGCCCGCACCGATCCGCCATGGGCCTCGACGATGGAGCGCACAATGGCCAGCCCCAGGCCAAAACCGGTGACCGTCGATTCCGTCTTGCCACGGGTAAATTTTTCAAACAACTGCTTTTCCATGCCGGGGGGCAGTCCGGGACCGTTGTCACGGACGGAAACCACCACAAACCCCTCCTCCCATCGGGCGGAGAGTGTGATCAGGGAACCCGGCGGGGTATACTTGGCGGCGTTTTCCAGTAAATTATTAAAAACCCGTTCCATCAACCCGCTGTCCAGTTCCAGCAGGGGAAGGTCGGGGGGCAAGTCGATACGCACGGTATGCCGCGCCAGAATCGGGGTGCAATGTCCCATGGAGACCCCGATCACCTCTTCCAAAGTCTGCCAGCTTCGGTTCAGGACCACATTGCCCAACTGCATCCGGGCCATGTCCAGCAGATTGTTGGCCATGGTGACGGTCCGGGAGACCTCATCCCGAATGGCCTGGGCCAGACCGGCCTGGGGTTCGGGCAAGGTGGGCCTGGCCATGCAGAGGGCATCCGTCAGACCGGTAATGACCGTCAACGGGGTACGCAAATCGTGGGAGATGGCCGACAACAGGGCATTGCGCAGCCGTTCCGACTCCATGTCCACCTGGGCCTCCTGCGCCAGAACCACATAATGGACCCGTTCCAGGGTAATGGCAATCAAGGTGGCACTGGTATCCAGCAATTGCCTCTGTTCCAGTGGCAACTCCCAGATCTGTTCATCCGGAACCACGACCAGCACTCCGCACAGGCGCGTGGGTGCCTTGAGTGGCACACACAGCAGAGGAGCAGAGGGGATGCCCTTTCTCTCCAACCCGGTGCTTTGCCCGTGGTCGAAGCTCCACTGGGCCATGGCAAGGGCCGTCTCATCCAGGGGAGTGGAACCCGCCACCCGCACCAGTTGCGTCTCCGATCCCGGTACGCAAACGGCCACGGCGGCATTGAATCCCTGTTTGATAAAGCGTTGGCAAATGGCGACAATCTGCTCCACGCTCAAGGCACTGGAGAGATCCCGCGACATTTCATAGAGTGCCCGCATCCGTTGTTCCCGTTTGCCCGCCACCGCCGCCTGGAATTGCAGACCGGCGGTCAGCTGTCCCACCACCAGGGCCACGATCAGCATCACCGTGAAGGTCACCAGATATTGCGCGTCATGGACCGCAAAGGTGAAACGGGGGGGGACGAAAAAAAAGTCGAAGGCGGCCACAGAGAGAAAGGCCGAGAGAACCGCTGCCCCCCGACCCAGGCGAACGGCCGAAAAGACCACCGACAACAAGAAGATCATGACAATGTTGGCCAGATCCAGGCGATCATGCAGCGGTGTGCTTCCAGCCGTGACCAGGGCCACGACCAGCACCGCCAGTCCATACGGGTGCCAGGCGGTAGTGGATCGCTGCCCTTTGGGCAGCAGATGCGACAGGGTGCCCTCTGTTTCCTCTTCATCACGGGCGACCTGGAGGAGTTCCAGGTCCGGGGCCAACCGGCCAATCTTTTCGGCAAAACCGTGCTGCCACGGCAGCCGCCGATAACGGTCCCGTCCCACCAGCAGGGTGCCCAGGTGGTGCTTCCGGGCATAGGTGATGGCGACATCCACGGCATCCAGTCCGGCGGGATTGGCCGTTTGTGCCCCCATCTCCTGAGCCATGGCCAGGATACCCAGGATACGGGCACGCGCCGATTCCGGCAGGGTCTGCATGGATGGCGTCTCGATGGCGATGGCATGCCAGGGCGCACCGGTTTGGGTGACCCGGCGGGCGGCGCGAAGGATCAGCTTTTCGCTGTCCGGTCCCGGTCCCACGCAAACCAGTACCGCTTCCCGGGCCAGCCAGCCGGGAGCGGGAGGGGAACCGGTCCTCTCATTCTGTTGTTCCAAGGCAATCCATCCCATGGCAGCATCCCGTTCGCCGACCAGTCTAGCGGGTTCGATCCCGCATCGCCAGTTCAATCGCCAGTTCAAGATGCAGGAGGCTCAAAATGTGGCAGTGTGGGCAAAGGGTGCCTGGTCCAGGCTGATCCCCATGCGAAACGATTTATTGGTCGGGGTGGGTGATGGACACGGCATCTCCGTGCTGGCCACTGCATAGCCCGAATGGTTGGGGCCGCTCACTCCATGGGCAGAGGCCAGCGGATGGACCGTGCCCCCATCCAGTTGGCTGGTCAGATAGGCCACAGGCCAGGCGAGCAGCAACAGGGTGGCCAGGGCAATGCCAATCTTCCGATAATCATTGGTTTTCATGTCTGTTTCTCCAATAAAAGTAAAATGATGGTCTCTGTAGCAAACGCGGTCATCGTCGAACGTTGACAGACTGTACGCGGTGAATGGCCAAAAGGGTTTCATGATTCCAGACTGCCCAGGACAATACGGGTACCCATGTCCACCACCCGCAGGGGGGGCAGTTTGAAAAAGTCGGTGGCACTTTCGGCATTCCTGAGCAGGGCCAGAAACAATTTCAGCCGCCAGTTCGCCATCTCCGGGTGCCGACCGGCCACATAGCTGGCCTTGCCCAGGAAAAAGTGGGTATCCTCCAGGGCGACCGGTTCTGCGCCCACCTGTCGACAGTCGGTCAATGCCTTGGGTAAATCCACCGTTTCCATGTAACCATAGTGGACCTTGATGCGGTAACATTCGTTGAACAAAATGTCCACGCTGGTCCGTTCTTCTTCCGTTACATAAGGAATTTCCTCGGTCTGCACGCTCAACAGGATCACCCGCTCATGCAGGGTCATGGAATGCTGTAACATTTGCACCATGGCCGAGGGGGCCACATGGGCATTCTGGGCCATAAAAACGGCGGTACCGGGTATCCGGTTGATGGACATCGAACCGAGTTGGCGCAAGAAGGGTTCCAGCGGGATTTCCGCCTTGCGCATGGCCCGGCGTACCAAATCCTGTCCCTTGCGCCAAGTGGACATCAGGGAGAAGGTGACTGCCCCCATGGCCAGGGGAAACCACCCGCCATCCATAAACTTGAGGGCATTGGCACCAAAGAAACCCAGATCCACGGAGAGAAAGAGCAGCAGGAGGGGCATGGCCAGCCACCAACTCCAGGAAAACAGATGTTTCAGTACAATGCCGAAGGCCAGACTGGTCACCGCGATCATGGTGCCGGTCACCGCAATACCATAGGCCGCCGCCAGATTGTCGGAACTCTTGAAACCGAGCACCGCCCCCGTCACCGCGATCAACAACAGCCAATTGGTAATCGGCACATAAATTTGTCCGAATTGCGAGGAAGAGGTATGGATCACTTGCAGACGCGGCAGATAACCCAACAGCATGGCCTGCCGGGTGGCGGAAAAGGCCCCGGAAATCACCGCCTGCGAGGCAATGATGGTGGCCGCTGTGGCCAACGCGACCATGGGCAACATTCCCCAGTTGGGTACGCACAGGTAGAACGGATTTTTCGCCATGGCCGGATCCCCCAGAATCAAGGCTCCCTGGCCCAGATAGTTCAAGATCAAGGCGGGAAACACAAACAGGCCCCAGGACCAGTTGATGGCCGATTTGCCAAAATGGCCCATGTCCGCATAGAGGGCTTCGGCCCCGGTCACCGCCAGAAAGACCGATCCCAGCACCATGAAGGTATCGCCGCCAGTACTGCCGAACAAAAACCGGATCCCGTATACCGGGTTCAGGGCCACCAGAATGGCTGGATGCAGGAATATCTCTTTCAACCCGACCAAGGCGATGGCCAAAAACCAGACCATCAGGATGGGACCGAAAAAACGCCCAATCTTGTCAGTCCCCTTGCTCTGAAAGAAAAAGAGCAAAAAGATGACCGAGAGAGTGATGGGAATAATGTACGGTTGAAAAGCGGGGGTGACAACCTCCAATCCCTCCACCGCCGACAACACCGAAATGGCCGGGGTGATCACGCCATCCCCAAAAAAGAGCGACACCCCGATCATGCCGACCACCATGATGATGCGCTGCATGCGGACATTGCCCTGGGTAAACTTTCTGGCCAGGGCCACCAGCACCAGATTGCCCCCTTCCCCCTGGTCGTCGGCCCGCATGATGAAAAACTGGTATTTCACCGTCAGCACAATCATCAAAGTCCAGAGGATGAGGGAGATAACCCCCAACACATTGTCTGGGGTGGGCACGGCTGCGTGTGCGCCGCCCAGTGCCTCCTTGACCGAATACAGGGGGCTGGTGCCGATGTCGCCGAACACCACGCCAATGGCACCGATCATCAAGGTGAATAACCGGCTGTGTTGCGCCTGTTCCACGGGTTGACACCCGGAAAGGCCATCCCATACAGCGGGTTTTTGACAAACAGAAACGTCCACAGATACCTCCTGGCAGATGGGATTGAAATATGGATCACATGCTAGAAGGTTCCATGTCAAAACGGGCAATAAACTTGAACGGTAAATATTAAAATTTTATCAACAATTTACAATCCGTTGTCTTGATAAAATCTTGATGTTTTTGAACCTGTTTTTAATCCGGGCGACATCCATTCGATGGCAGGGAAAGGGGGGATTGCCAGGGGAAATGGGGGAATGGGGGAGGTGGAGCGGGCAGAAAACAGTCGGAGAAATCTTGATTTTTTCTGGACAGTCAGTCCGGGTCACCCAGGACAATAGGGGTACCCATGTCCACCGCAAAGTGGACCCCATCGTCGAGACAAGACACCATCCGAATTCGGAGTGGAACGGGTGCTGACCAACAAAAACGCTACCGATATCCCTGGCGGAGTGTTATCATGCTTCGTCCATTTGTCACGCGGGTTCCACCAGACGACTTGGCATAAAAAGGGATGACATCCCAGCATTTTTTTCGGATTTCGATTGGTCAGGAGGTTGCTTGATGACCTGTGTTGCCATTCCCCATTAGACTGTTAATGGCGTGTTGCCACCGATCAACTCCATTTCTGGGTTTTCACCTGAGCGTTCACCCTACCGGGTCGCTCTGGATGCTTTGGTGCAGAGGTATGCCACATCCGAGAAACGACAAAAGATACTGGGCGGATTTCTGTGCTATCGGGCTGAACTACATGCCATCGGACTGGTCCGGGGCTTTCAATGGCTGGATGGAAGCTTTCTGGAACAGGTTGAAGTCCTGGAAAATCGTCCCCCAAATGATATGGATGTCGTTACCTTTTCTTATATGCCAACCGATGAGAGTCAGGAGACTCTACTCTCAAAAAACAGTCGATTGTTCAACCCTCGTACATCCAAAACAGATTATTGGGTGGATGGTTACGTCACATTTCTGGGTCCAGATGAACTGGAGTCGCTGGTTGAGAGGATGACTTATTGGTACAGCTTATGGTCCCATAGACGGAATCAAGCGTGGAAAGGGTTCCTTCAAATTGACTTGGCCCCCGATAAAGACGCCAATGCTAAAGAGATCCTAAACGCCATTGAAAACAATGGAGATCATCCATGAATTATCAAGAGCACCAATACCTTTTGGCTGAACGTGGCACATTGGAACGCTTTCTGGAAAAAACACCGGCAAGAGATGTTATCGACCGTATAGGCTTTGAAGCCCGTCTGGAGTGGGTCAAGAAGGCGTTGGAAAAAGCAGGCCGTTCTGCAAGGCGTGAGCCTCTCCGTGCCCAGTTGACATTCCGTGGCCCGCCGGTAGTAGAAAGTCGCGGTATTTTTGCGGAGTTTTCTGCATCAGTGGTTGACAAATTTGCCGATACGGTGGCGGCCTTCGCCGCCAGTCTGGCCAACCCTCTTGCCCCATCTGGTGCCATCTCCAACCGCACCCAATATCAACTGCTGGTTACTGGAACGACGGTCGGCTCTTTCGGTTTTGAGTTGGAAGAGCATTGCGTCGATTCTCCATTGGATTTGGGCTTGCCCTCTCCTGTGGAAGAAGCCATTGACCATGTGCGTATCCTGATGCAAGCCTCCATCGGTACGGATGACGAAGCATTGGCTGATGCTGCAACAGGGATGGACTCCCGTGCCGTCAAATACCTTTTCGATTTTATAGACGCTTTGGCAAACCATGACGCAGTCTGCGCTTTGACCTTTGGTCAACACTCCTTCCGATTTCAGGACACGAATGAGGTTCGTCGCAGCCTCAAGCGATTGAGCCAGGACAACCTGCACGAGCAAGAGCAAACATTCGATGGTCTATTCCTGGGTGTCCTGCCGCAAAAACGGGAATTCGAATTCCGAATTCTCCCTGAGGAGCAGATTATCCGTGGCAAAGTCAACAAGGTCATTGTAAACCCATCCGATATCAATCAAAATTTGGAAAGGCCCTGCCAAATTACAGTACAGATGACCCGTGTTGGTGATGCCCGCCCCCGTTACTCCCTCCTTGCGTTTAAATAATCTCCTCCCAGACCCTATCCACCCTTTTCTTTTAATAATTCTCATCTATTAGGGGTCAAGGGGGATTGTCCCCCTGGTGGGGTCCAGAGGCAATGCCCCCGTTTTGGCCCAAACGACAATCAAGGCCGAGGAATGAATGGTTGCCGGGAAATGGCGATCTTTGTCTGACCTTTATTCTGGATCCCCCAGGACAATATGGGTACCCATGTCCACCACCTGCATGGGTGGCAGGTTGAAATAATCGGTGGCACTGGCGGCGTTCTGAAGCAGATGGAGAAAGAGTTTCAACCGCCATCCCGCCATGCCGGCGTGCCGACCGGCGGTAAAGATGGCCTTGCCCAGGAAAAAATGGGTATCGTCCAGGATTACTTTTTTTTCATCCAACAACCGACAACTGGCCAGCGTTTTGGGCAGATTGGCGACATCCATAAATCCGTACCGGATCTGGATGCGATAATAATCGTTGAACAACAATTCCACTTTTACCTGTTCCGTCCTGGCCACATAGGGAATTTCTTCAATCTGCACACTCAGCAGGATCACCCGTTCATGCAGGGTCTGGGTGTGCTGGACCATTTGCACCAGGGCGGAGGGGGCCACCTGAAAATTCTGGGTCATGAAAACGGCGGTACCGGGCACCCGGTTGATGGCATCGGCGTCCATCTGATGGAGAAAAGGTTCCAGGGGGATCTCCTCCTTGCGCAACGCGGCGCGCACCAGGCGTTGGCCCGTGCGCCAGGTGGACATCAGGAAAAAGAGTGCCGCCCCCAGGGCCAGGGGAAACCAGCCGCCATCCATAAACTTGAGGGCATTGGCACCAAAAAAACCCAGATCCAGGCTCAGAAAGAGCAGCAGGAGTGGCAAAGCCACCCACCAGTTCCAGGAAAACAGTTTCCGCAAGACGATGCCAAAGGCCAAACTGGTCACTGCGATCATGGTGCCGGTCACGGCAATGCCATAGGCCGCCGCCAGATGGTCGGAACTTTTGAAGGCCATCACCAGGAGCAGTACGGCAACCAGCAGCAGCCAATTGGTGGTCGGCACATAGATCTGCCCCACCTCCGAGGCCGAGGTGTGAATCACCCGCAAGCGGGGCAGATAGCCCAACTGGATGGCCTGGCGGGTGGCGGAAAAGGCCCCGGAGATGACCGCCTGTGAGGCAATAATGGTCGCCGCTGTGGCCAGCACGACCATGGGCAACAGGCCCCAGTCGGGCACGCACAGGAAGAAAGGATTTTTTGCTGTGGCCGGATCCCCCAGGATCAGGGCACCTTGTCCCAGATAATTCAAGATCAGGGCGGGAAAGACCACCGTTCCCCAGGACCAGTTGATCGCCGCTTTGCCAAAATGGCCCATGTCTGCATAGAGGGCCTCGGCCCCCGTCACGGCCAGAAAGACCGATCCCAATACCACAAAGGTGTGGCCGCCGCTCGCACCAAAGAGAAACCGGATGCCGTAGAGGGGATTCAAGGCTACCAGAATTTCTGGATGCCGGATGATCTCCTTCAAGCCAAGCAGGGCGATGGCCACAAACCAGAGGAGACAAACGGGACCGAAGAGACGCCCGATTTTGGCGGTTCCCTTTCTCTGGAAGAAAAAGAGCAGAAAAATCACCGTCATAGTAATGGGAACGATGTAGGGTTGAAAGGCGGGGGTGACCACCTCCAACCCTTCCACTGCCGACAACACCGAGATGGCCGGGGTGATCACACCATCGCCAAAAAAGAGAGACACCCCGACCATGCCCACGATCATGATCCCGCGTTGCATCCGGGGATTGCCCTGGGTAAATCGTCTGGCCAGGGCCACCAGAACCAGGTTGCCCCCTTCCCCCTGGTGATCGGCCCGCATGATAAAGAGCTGATACTTGACCGTCAGTATCAGAAACAGGGTCCAGAGAACCAGAGAGAGGATGCCCAACACATTATCGTGTGTGGGCACGGCGGCATGGGTACCGCCCAATGCCTCCTTCACCGCATACAGGGGACTGGTGCCAATATCGCCAAATACCACCCCCATGGCACCGATCATCAGGGGGAACAGTCGATTCGGCGACACATGTTCCGCCGGTTGCTGCATGCAAGACTCCCAGTCAGGCTATAGAAGGACGCGCGCGCCCATCTCCACCACCCGATGGGGCGGCAAATGGAACCAGGTGGCGGCACTGCTGGCATTGCGTTGCATCCACAAGAACAGCCGGATTCTCCAGAGTGACAATCCCGCACGGGGTTGATCCGCCGAAAAAACGGTTCGGCCCAGGAAAAATGAGGTTTCGTCGGGATTGGACCACTCCCGAAACAGATGGCTCTGTTGCAGAGCGCGGGGAATATCCGGGGTCTCCGCAAAACCGAAGTGGAGGGTCAAACGGTGGAAACCGTTGCCCAGATTTTCCTCTGTCACCCGGTCACCAGTGGTCAACTGGGGGGTATCCACAAACTGGATGGAAAGGATGGCCACCGTTTCATGAATAATCCAGTGGTGCTGCAAATTTTGCACCAGCGGTCGGGGTGTCATCTCTGCATCCGTGGTCATGTAAATGCCGATACCCTGCGCCCTGGGAGCTGGATCCATGGCCAGTTGGCGCAGGAAGGGGGCCAGAGGAATTTCATCCCGGTAAATGGCTTGTTTAGCCAACTCCGTCCCCTTTTTCCAGGTGGACATCAACAGGAAGATGAGGCTGCCCAGCAACAGGGGAAACCAGCCGCCTTCCGGGATTTTAAGGGCATTGGCGGCGAAAAAAACCGTGTCGAACAGAAGAAAAAAGAGGGTGGCCGCCAGGGTCAACGACAGACTCCAGTGGTACATGACCCGCAACACCAGACCAAAGGCCAGGGTGGTGTCGATGACCATGGCCCCGGTGACGGCAATGCCGTAGGCCGATGCCAGATTGCTGCTGTTGCGGAACGCCAACACCAGGATCAAAACGGCGGTCAACAGGATCCAGTTGATGGTGGGCACATAGATCTGCCCCTCCTCCTGTTCCGAGGTATGGACGACCTCCATGCGGGGCAGGAAACCCAGTTGCATCGCCTGCCGACCGGCGGAGAAGGCCCCGGAAATGACCGCCTGGGAGGCAATCACGGTCGCGGCGGTGGCCAACCCCACCAGGGGATAGAGACCCCAATCGGGGGCGAGGAGATAAAACGGATTTTTCATCGCCTCTGGATTGAGCAGGATCAACCCACCTTGGCCAAAATAGTTGAGAATAAGAGAGGGAAAAACCAGCAACAGCCAGGCCAGACGAATGGGACGGGCACCGAAATGGCCCATATCCGCATAAAGGGCCTCGGCCCCGGTGACCGACAGAAAGACTGCACCCAAGACAATGAAGGCATTGCCCCGGTGCGCGATGGCAAAATCCACGGCATGTTGGGGATTGATGGCTGTCAAAATCTGGGGAGCCTTGAAAATGCCATACACACCGAGCGTGGCCAGTACGGCAAACCACAGCAGCATCACCGGGCCAAACAAGGCACCCACTCCTTCCGTGCCCCGCCGTTGAAACAGAAACAGGCCCAGCAGAATGCCCAGGGTAACGGGTACCACCACCGGCTGGAGGATGGGGGTGGCCAACTCCAATCCTTCCACCGCTGACAGGACGGAAATGGCCGGGGTGATCACCCCATCGCCGAAAAACAGGGCCAACCCGCAAATACCCAGAAAATAAATGATCGCCCGCCAACGGGGCGTGGCATACGGCGAACGCAGGGCGAGGGCCGTCAGTGCCATGATGCCCCCTTCCCCCTTATTGTCGGCGCGCATGATAAACATCACATACTTGATGGTGATCACGATCAGCAGCGACCAGAGGATCATGGAGATGACGCCGAGTATGTCCGGTGCCGAGGGCAACCCCTGGCTGGAGGCGGCCAACGACTCCTTGACGGCGTACAAAGGACTCGTGCCGATGTCGCCAAAGACGACCCCAAGTGCCCCCACCACGAGAGTGGACAAACGACTCTCCCGCGAACCTGCTGGATGTCCTGACATGCCTTGTTTCCTTGATCCTTAAAGTTGTCTGCCTGGTTTTTTCTGGTCTGCGGCGTATTGCCAGTACCGAAATATGGCCTTGCGAGCCTCTCCTGCCAAGTAAGCGGTCAGCGTATGCACCGTATACGAGCGATAAAAAAATATCAAGAATCTACCGTCTGGCGTTAAAAAAATGCAAAGATCCCGCAAGAGGCAGGACTATAAAGCATGAAAAGAAAAAAAAGTGTCAATAATGCGGTGATCGACATAAAAAAAATATCAAGACGGCCTGTGCCAACCCACTTCGGGGGGAGAATCCACAAAAAAAACGGTTCCATCCGTTCGGTTGTCCAGTGGCATTGTGCGTCGAACTCCGATATAGTCCAGGCAGGTTTTCATCCATCCCTCTCTGGAGCGTGTCGCCCCATGGCCAACCCTTCCCCCCCGGACGCGCCCTTGACCATTCCGGCGGCCCATTTTGTCCTGGGTGCCGTTTCGGCCCAACAGTTTCCCGTGGATGATCTGGCAGAGGTGGCCTTTGTGGGTCGTTCCAATGTGGGCAAATCCTCATTGCTCAACCGTCTGCTCAACCAGCGCGGCCTGGCGCGGGTCAGTCGCACACCGGGTCGCACACGGGAGATCAATTTTTTCCGGGTGGGTGAAAAATGGTGGTTTGTGGATCTGCCGGGATATGGATATGCCAGTGTGGCACAGGGACAGCGGTCGGCCTGGGACCAGTTGCTCGGCGGCTATTTTGCCCATCGACGCCAGTTGCGGGCCGTGATTTTATTGCTGGATCCCCGTCGCGGGCTGACCGACCTGGATCGGGAGTTGTTGACCCATCTGGATCAGTATGGCATCCCCGCCCTGCCGGTGGCCACCAAGGTGGACAAGATGAGAGGCAATGAACGACGGGAAGCCCTCCGCCTGCTCGCCGAGACCATACCGAAAGCCTCCCCGTTCGCACTCCTGCCCGTGGTCTCCTTCTCCGCCCTGACAGGGGACGGATTGCCCCTCCTGTGGCAGCGATTGCAGGCCATCCTGTCGGATGAATTGTAAAAGTATAACAGTGGCTTCGCCCCTGACCCCATCAGGGGGATGATCCCCCTGGACTAGGGCGTGTTGACATTCCGTTTTTTGTTGGGAGCTAAACTGTCAGGGAGG
>CAIWLA010000454.1 GCA_903913345.1 uncultured Magnetococcales bacterium
CTTGGTGATCTTGCGGTGCTCGCCAGGGTCAATACCCTCGGCCAGCAGTCGCCGTGCCTCGTCGCGTCTTTCGCGGGCTTGCTTCAATGTCACTTCTGGATACACGCCAACGGACAGCCGTTTCTCCTTGCCCCCAAACCGGAATTTAAAACGCCACCATTTGCCCCCGCTTGGGGCAACTTCCAGGTAAAGACCATCTGCATCAAACATCCGGTAGGGCTTGTCTTTTGGCTTGGCTTGCTTGATCGCTGTGTCAGTCATAGTCATGTTGGGGGCAACTCCTTTTGGCGGGGTGTCAGTTGCCCCCTATGTTGCCCCCAAGATTCCTGGCTGTCAACAGGTTTCCTCAGTAGTCTTCAGACACAAAAAAGCCCGTAAACATTGAATTTTACGGGCTTAATGGTCTTTTTCGGTGATCTACAGAAGTAAATTTGGTGGAGCCGAGGGGGATCGAACCCCTGACCTTCGCATTGCGAACGCGACGCTCTCCCAGCTGAGCTACGGCCCCATCACACAACCTCGAATTATCCACAATTGCCAACCCCGTGGCAAGGAGCAAAGAAGATCGGGGCAAAAATTATCGGACATCCCCTCTATACAAAACCCGATCCAGATACAACCCCCACGGAGGAACCGTGGGACCGGCCTTGGTCCGGTCCTGGCTGCACAGAATTTCCTCCATGACCGATGGCGGACGATCTCCTCGCCCGATCAAAGCCAACGTACCCACAATGTTGCGTACCATGTGCTGGAGAAAACCGTTCGCACCCACCCGAAGCTGAATCTCCGCTCCAACCGCCTCTACCTCCATCCGGCTGATGGTCCGAACCGGATCCTTGGATTGACAAAAAGCCGCCCGAAACGCCGAAAAATTGTGCGTCCCCAGCAACACCAACGCCGCATCCCGCATCCGGTCCACATCCAACGACCGGGGATGATGCCAAACCCGTCGCCGATCCAAGGCCGGTGCCGCACTCCGACCCGCCAGAATCCGATACTGGTACTCCCGATAAACGGCTGAAAAACGGGCGTGGAACGCCTCCTCCACCTCCTCCACCGCCAGCACCGTCACCCCCTCCGGGGTCATGACATTCAAGGCACGCAAAAGAACCCACGCCTCACGCGGACGAACAGTGTCAAAGTGTGCAACCTGCCCCCTGGCATGTACCCCCGAATCCGTCCGGCCCGCGCCCAATACACACACCTCATGACCACACAACCGCGCCAGCGCACTCTCCAGTACGCCCTGCACCGTGACAATGCCATCCCGCTGACGTTGCCATCCCCGGAACCCACCCCCGTCATACTCCACTGTCAGACGAAAACGAGCCACAGCCCATCCTTCTTAAACGGGTTCCCGGACACGGATCAGATGACCACATCTCCTGCCAAACGACTCAACCCTCCTCCTCCGCCTCGTCCGCTGCATCGGCAACCCCCTTGGCCGCTGCCGTTCCCTTCTTCGGCGGCTTGCCCAGAGCCGGACGATAAATTTCCACCCGATCCCCCTCGGACAAAACCTGTCCCAACGGCACAATCTTGCCAAAAATACCGGTCTTGCACTTGGTTAAATCCAGATTGGCAAACTTTTTGAGAATACCCGATTTGTGGATCGCCTGTTCGACAGTAAACCCCTCCTCCACGTCCGTATCCAGCACAACCTGTTGTTTTTCTTCGGCATAGGCCACAGCGACTTTCATAAAGCGATTCCCTTTGGTAAATGGTCCATCGAAAACAATCCCCTGTCTCTGCCCGCTCGGCACCCGCACCATCCAATCGAATGTGCCACCGGGACTCTCAGGATGACAGATACTTTTTGCGCTTTTTTCACGACCCGTATAGAATAGCCGCATAGTCGGCTCTCTTTCAAGACACAAAACGCCACTATTTTCGCATCGGGCTTGCCATTGCCACAACGGTCAACGTCACAATAGGTTCTAAACTGATGAAAATTTTCTCTGTTTATAATATCAAGGGGGGCGTGGGCAAGACCACCACCTCCGTCAATTTGGCCTACCTGTCCGCTGCGGCCGGTGCCCAAACCCTGATTTGGGATCTGGACCCCCAGGGGGGAACCAGCTATTACCTCTGCGTCAAGCCAAAAATCAAGGGGGGATCCGAAGAATTGCTCCAAAGCAAAACACGGACCATGGCCCAACTGCGCATGACCGGATATCCCAACCTCGATCTGCTGCCGTCAGACCTCTCCTACCGGCACCTCGACAGCCAACTGGCCAAAAGTGCCCGACCAACCCAGGGACTGGAACGCCTCGTCGCGCCTCTGGCCAAACAGTATGACCATCTGTTTGTGGATTGTCCCCCCGGCTTGTCGCTGGTCACGGAAAATGTCTTCCAGATGACCGATGTCCTGCTGGTACCCATGATCCCCACCCCCCTCTCCCTGCGCGCCTACAATCGGCTGGTGCAATTCCTGGTCAAGCGGCGCACCAAAAAATTGCGGGTGCTGCCCTTTTTCAATATGGTCAACCAGGACAAACCGATTCATCGGGTGGTCACCAAAAATATCAGCGAAAGACACCCCATCTTCCTCAAAAGCAGCATCCAGGAATCCACCTTGATGGAGGCCATGGGGGTCAAACGGTCACCCATATTCACCTACGCCCGGGATTCCGCCGAGGCCGAATCCGTCCGCGTCCTGTGGCAGGAAATTATGGAACGGAGTCAATCATGAGCTACCCGAACAGAGGGGTGGAAAGATAACGATCGCCCCGATCCGGCAGGATGACGACCAGAGTTCCCCCCTCGGACAACTCCCCGGCCAGGGTCAAAGCGGCAGCGGTGGCCCCCCCCGCCGAATGGCCCGCAAAGATCCCCTCCTCCCTGGCCAGGCGATGCGTCATCTCCTGGGCGGCGTCGGCTGAGACATCCATGATCCGATCCACCCGTTCGGGTTCAAAAATTTTGGGCAAATATTCCTGGGGCCAGCGACGTATGCCGGGAATTTTGGACCCCTCTTCGGGATGAACACCCACAATCTGCACCAACGGATTGTGTTCTTTCAAATAACGGGAGACCCCCATGATGGTGCCCGTGGTGCCCATCGAGCTGATAAAATGGGTGATCGTTCCCTGGGTGTCCCGCCAGACTTCCGGTCCCGTGGTGCGATAGTGGGCGCGCCAATTGTCCGGGTTGGAAAACTGGTCAAAAATGATCCCCTCGCCCGCCCGCACCATGGCCCATGCCCGGTCGATGGACCCCTCCATCCCCGCCGCATCCGGTGTCAGTTCCAGGTGCGCGCCATAAGCCGCCATGACTGCCCGGCGTTCCATGGACATGGATTCCGGCATGACCAGGGTGATGGGCACCCCCCAGCGGGCGGCAATCATGGCCAGGGCGATGCCGGTATTGCCGCTGGTGGGTTCGATGACACGCACCCCCTCGCGCAGCAATCCCGCCGCTTTGGCCCCCGCAAACAGGCTGAGTGCAGCCCGATCCTTGACCGATCCGGCCGGGTTGTTGCCCTCCAGTTTGGCCAACAGCCGAACGCCCTTGCAGGACGCGCCAATCCGGGACAACTCCACCAGGGGGGTGTTGCCGATACAAGATTCCAAAGTGCTCATCGCGTCCTCCTGCCAATGGGTTGCCATGCAGCACTATAAATCGACAGGCCGGTGTTGATCAATCATTATCCAACCGAATGGAGCCTTTCATGCGCCGTTTGTTTGATTCGCTGTTCTCCGCCTATGGTCCCCAGCACTGGTGGCCCGCCCAGGGTGTCGAAGAGATGATGATCGGGGCCATGCTGGTGCAAAACACCTCCTGGACACAGGTCACGCTGGTGATCGATCGAATGAAAGAACAAAAATGTCTCTCCCTGGCGACCATTCGGCAATGGCCGGAAGAAGATCTGTGGACTCTCCTGCGACCGGTCGGTTATTTTCGGGTCAAGAGCCGCCGTCTCAAAGCTCTGGCCGACTGCCTGGGAGGGTATGACGACCAGCCGGAGCGGCTCTTTCAGATGGAGACGGATCCCCTGCGCCAGACCCTGTTGCAGGTCCATGGGGTCGGCAAGGAGACGGCGGACTCCATCCTCTGTTATGCCGCCTGCCGTCCCCTGTTTGTGGTCGATGCCTATACCAAACGGCTCTTTCGTCGCCTGGGCTGGATCGATGAAAAAACGGGGTATGATGCCATCCAGACCATGGTCCATCAACCATTGCCCAGGGATGCCCATCTGCTGGGCGAGTTGCACGCCTTGATTGTCCATCATGCCAAGGTCCATTGCCGGACAAAACCGGTCTGCCTCCACTGTCCGCTCCCTTTTTGTCCCCATCATGAAAGGTATTCGCCATGACGACGATTGATTCCCCTCCCCCGCGTGGTCGGCCCATTCAGCGTTTATCCGAGGTGCTGTCCAATCAGATTGCGGCGGGTGAGGTGGTGGAACGCCCGGCCTCGGTCGTCAAAGAGTTGGTGGAAAACAGCCTGGATGCCGGTGCCAGTCGCATCGAGGTATGGATTGAACAGGGGGGCAAACGGTTGATCCGGGTGGTGGATAATGGTCACGGAATGGAAGATGGCCAGGCCCGCCTCGCCCTGGAACGCCATGCCACCTCCAAGATTGCTTCGGTGGAGGATCTGTTTGCCATTCAAACCTTGGGCTTTCGGGGTGAGGCCCTCCCCTCCATCGCCTCGGTCTCCCATTTTGAGCTGGAGAGTCGGATCGCCGAACAGGTGGATGGGGTCCATCTGGCCGTGCGGGGAGGCCAGTGGGAAGAGGAGAGCCGCCTCGTCATGCCCGTTGGCACCCGCATCACCGTGCGCAATCTGTTTTTCAACACCCCGGCCCGTCTCAAGTTTATGAGCGCGGAAAATACCGAGGCGCAGCATGTCACCGAATGGATTCAACGCCTGGCCATGGCCCACCCGGAGAGCGGTTTCAAACTCTGGATCAATGGCCGGGAGAGCCTGGAGATGCGGGCGGGCACCGGGGAATATTGGGTCGGACAACGGCTGGCCACCCTCTTTGGCGACGACTTTTTGGCCAACTGTCTGGAACTGGAGAGCCATCAGGAACATGTCGCCGTCTCCGGGTGGGTGGGACTGCCTGCCCTGAGTCGCAGCAACGCCCGCAGCATCCATCTGTTTGTCAATGGCCGTTGGGTGCGGGACAAGGTGATCATTGCCGCTGTCCGGGAGGCCTATCGGGATTTGCTGGCCTCGAACCGCTATCCCGTCCTGGTCCTGTTTATTCAGGTGCCACCCGACACGGTGGATGTCAACGTCCATCCCTCCAAGCAGGAGGTCCGTTTTCATCAACAAACGTTTGTTTATTCCACCGTGCGCCGGGCCATCGAAGCGGCATTGGCCACGTTGGGGAGGCGCACCTTTCAATCGTCCGAGCAACCATCCCCTCCGCCGCAATGGTTCATTCCGGGGATGACAAAGAGCCGAAAGAACTCCTGAGTTGAC
>CAIWLA010000455.1 GCA_903913345.1 uncultured Magnetococcales bacterium
CTACCGGCGCGCCGACGCCGACGAGCCGTTGCGGGTGGCACGGGATCTCGCCGATCTGCGGTTGCTGGTGGTGGATGACAATGGCACCGCCCGCGACATTTTGGCCCACATGTCCCGTCATCTGGGTTTTCGGGTGGAAACCGCCAGTAGCGGTCAGGCCGCCTTGGCCCAGGTGGAGGCAGCGGCGGCGGACGGGGATCCCGTTTAGGTCATCCTGATGGATTGGCAGATGCCCGTGATGGATGGCATCGCCACTGCCCGGGCCTTGCACCAGAATCCCGATCAGGAACATTTGCCCCTGGTGATCATGGTGACCGCCTATGGTCGGGAGGATGCCGCCCAGGCGGCGGGGGATCTGGCGATCAAGGAAATTCTCACCAAACCCGTCTCCTCCTCCTCCCTGTTGGATGCGGTCATGACGGCGTTGGGTCGGGAGACGATTTCCGGGCGGCGGGCCAATCAACGACTGGGGGAGGAAGAAGAGGCCATCCACCACCTGCGGGGGGCCAGGGTGTTGCTGGTGGAGGACAATGAAATCAACCAGGAGGTGGCCATGGAGTTGCTGACCGGGGCCGGAATGGTTGCTGAAGTGGCCGGCAACGGCCTGGAAGCCCTGGAAAAACTGGCCGGGGGGCACTTTGACGGGGTTCTCATGGATGTGCAGATGCCGGTGATGGACGGCTATACCGCCGCCCAGGAAATTCGCAAACGGGCGGCATGGTCCACCCTGCCGGTGATCGCCATGACCGCCAATGCCATGACCGGTGACCGGGAGAAGGCGGTGGCAGCCGGGATGAACGATCATATTGCCAAGCCGATCAATGTGCGGGAAATGTTTACCACCATGGCCCGCTGGATCGTCCCCGCCGCGCCGGCCAGCGGTGACGACCCCGGATCGCCCGCTCCGGTCCAGGCGATGGACTCACCGGATCTGCCCCTCTCTTTGCCGGGGATTGATACACATGACGGGTTGGCGCGCTGCAACGGAAACCGTACACTCTACCGCCGTTTGTTGGGCAAATTCCGTGACAATCAGGTGCATGTCCTGGAGCGCATCCGGGAACATCTGCAGCGGGGCGAAACGGAAGATGCGGTGCGTCAGGCCCATACCCTCCGGGGGGTGGCGGGCAGTATTGGCGCACGGGATTTGCAATGGGCGACCCAGGAATTGGAATCCGCTTTGCTGTCGGGTAACCGTCCAGTGGACGAGTCCCTGTTCGATGGGGTGGAGGATCGACTGACCACGGTACTGTCAGGAATCGATGCCCTGGCGGATGCAGTCCCGGAACCGGTCGTATCGGCGGCGGCGGGTGGCACCAATGGGGATCGGGAAACCTTGCGTACCACCCTGGAGCGTCTGCAAATGCTGTTGGAAGAGAGTGACACGGATGCCGTGGAAATGGTGGAGGCGATGCATGGGTTGTTGGCCGGGCGACCGGATTTACTGACCAGTCTCAAAAAGCTGCGCCTCCTGATCGGGGGGTATGATTTTGAGGCCGCCATGGAAGTCACCCAGGTACTGGCGGATCAACTCGGACTCTCCACGACGGTTGCCAATAATCGGAGTGCCCCATGATAAATCCCCTGCAAGACAAGGCCACGGTCCTCGTGGTGGATGACACGCCGGAAAATATTGATGTCCTCAGTGGTATTCTCCGTGTGGATTACAAGGTCAAAGCCGCCTTGAGCGGGGAAAAGGCCCTGCGCATTGCCGCATCGGATCCGCGTCCAGACATGGTTTTGTTGGATGTGATGATGCCAAACATGGATGGGTATGAGGTGTGCCGTCGGCTCAAGGCGAATCCGGCCACCACACAGATTCCCGTCATTTTTGTCACGGCCAAGATTGAGGTGGAGGATGAAAGAAGGGGATTGGAGTTGGGGGCCGTGGATTATATCACCAAGCCCATTTCACCGCCCATCGTCGAGCTGAGAGTGCGCACACAACTGGCTCTGTACGATCAACGGCGTGAACTGGAACGCATGGTACGTCTGCGCACCGAGGAGTTGTCGGCCACCCGGCTGGAGATCATTCGCCGCCTGGGGCGTGCTGCCGAGTTCAAAGATAACGAAACCGGACTGCATGTCATCCGCATGAGCCACTATGCCAGGCTGATGGCGGCGTCCCTCCATATTTCCGACGACTGGGCCGATCTGGTTTTCAACGCCTCGCCCATGCACGACATTGGCAAGATTGGCATCCCGGATCGGATCCTGCTCAAGCCCGGGGTGTTGAATGAGGAGGAACGGCGGGTGATCCGCACCCATCCCCAGATGGGGGCGGATATTATTGGCGATCATGATGCGGAATTGTTAAAACTGGCCAAAGAGATCGCCCTGACCCACCATGAAAAGTGGGACGGCAGTGGTTATCCCCGCGGACTGAAGGGGGGGGAAATTCCCCTTTCTGGTCGGATAACGGCCATTGCCGATGTCTTTGATGCCTTGACCGTTGCACGTCCATACAAAAAGGCATGGTCTGTGGAGAAGGCCATGGCCATTATCGACCAGGAGGCCGGAACCCATTTTGATCCAGAACTGGTTCCCGGCTTTCATAAAATTTTGCCGGAAGTGTTTGAAATTATGAAGAACTATACGGAAAATCCGGAGTGAACGTTATAGCAACAAACGTTGCTGGGGGCATCCGAGTGACCATACGGACGGGGTTCCCACCGGGTGCTGAAACGCCGCGCATGTCGGTCAATTCTCCTCCGCAAAAATTGCACCGCCTGTTGAATGGCATCCCTTAAATCAACGGGTTTTCATTCTTGATCGCCAGACGACCGAACAAGATACAGGAACAAGAATCGGTTGGATCTATCATTCAAACGGCATGCAGCCATTGAAGCAGAGGCAAAAATATCGGATATTGGGGAATCGGCACTGGTGGATGGTATCACGAAGGCCGATCATTCAGTCGGTGACCCGGTTTGGCAGCGGTTCTGGTTGCTTGCCGAATCTGCTCCAACGGTTTTCCAGGCAAAAACGAGGCACAAATACCGAGATGAGAAAGATAAGAGTTGGGCTGGGCGGTTGTGTGTTGCTTTTTTGTGGCACGGCAGCCTGGGCGGAGGTTCCTGTGCGGGCTGTCGCCCTGTTTGCCTCAGGAGTGGGTTATTTCCAACATGCCGGGTCGGTCGCAGCACCCGGCGAAGTGCGCCTCTCCTTCAAGGAGGAACAGATAGATGACCTGCTGAAATCTCTGGTGGTGGAGGATGTGGATGGTGGTGCAGCCCTGCAGGCAGTCTATCCCTCCCGCGAACCACTTGAACGGTTGCTGGCCGGGTTGCAGGTGGATCTTTCGGACAATCCGGGCATGGGAGAGTTGTTGACTCGGTTGCGAGGGGCCAGGGTATCTCTCACCTTTCAGGGAGAGGCACTGACAGGGCGCATTATCAGTGCGGAACAACGCCCGGTTACCATGGATCACAAGGGGGAAGGCATCAACGACTGGGTGGTCAACCTGTCTGCCGAGGACGGCGTGTTGCGCAGCCTTCCCTGGCGGGATGTACGGAATCTGCAGGTTCTGGAAGATCGGGTACGCCAGGATCTGGGACGTGCTCTGGAACTCCTGGATGGCAATCGGGGTCGGGAACGGCGCGAAGTGGTTATTCCCATTCCGGGGCAGGGTTCCAAGCGGGTGCGTCTGGGCTATGTCATGGAGAGTCCTGTATGGAAAAGTGCTTGGCGTCTGAGCCTGCCCGCTCTGGATGCCAAGACAGACAAGGGACGTTTGCAGGGATGGGCGGTTGTGGAAAACCAAAGCGGCCAGGATTGGCATGATGTGCGACTCACATTGGCTTCTGGACGTCCCATCTCCTTCATTGAGGAGTTGTCCAAACCCTGGTATCGCCCGCGTCAACGCATTGTGGATCCATTGCGGTTGCGGGGAGCAATAGAGCGGGAACTGGAGGTTCAGAACCGCAGCCAGGCAGAGCGGCAGGTACAAATGCAGGTGCAAAATGCCATACCACAGGCTGCGGCGGCCAAAGCGGCAAGGAGACCACCCGAAGCACCCCCTCCAGAAGACCGATCGGTGGCCAGATTGGGCGGTGAGCCACCCTGGGAGATGGCCATCCCTGATCCAGGTCCTGAGGCGATACTGGCCAGTGGGGAACAGGCTGGGGAGACGTTCATTTTTAAAGTGGAGGGGGTCAATCTGGATCGAGGACAGGGGGCGATGCTACCCATTGTCAGCGCACCGGTCGAGGTGGAGCGGTTGACGTTGTTTGATACCACCCTGACCGGGGGCGGACGCAGCATGCGTGCCCTGAAGATGGTCAATACGACAGGAGGTGCTCTGTCTCCTGGCCCTGTCACCCTTTATGATGGCGACCTGTACGCGGGCGAAGCCCGCTTTGAGCATCTTTCGGCAGGGGCAGATCAGTTGCTCTCCTATGCCCTGGATCTGGATGTGGAGGTGGTCCACCAAAGCAAACCCAGCCAACGCCGCCTGGAGTCGGTCAAGGTGGTCAAGGGCGTCCTGGAACTCTCCCGACGGGAAAAACGGATCCACCGATACACTATTCGCAACCGGGGAAAGGAATCCCGACAGGTGGTCGTGATACAGTCTCGAGATGCGGGCTGGGATGTTGTGGCACCTGCGAATCGCAAGACAACTGGGCGTCATTGGCGGTTCCCCTTGATCGTGGCGGGGGGTGCTGCAATGCCACTGGAGGTCGAGGAAGAGCATCTGCAGAGCCAGCAGGTGGCCCTCCTCCATACATCCGAATCGGCATTGCGTCTGCTGGTCTCTGAGGAGGGCATGGAGGCTTCCGTGCGCAAGGGGTTGGAAGGGGTGCTGTCCAGGCAGCGGGAGTTGGAAGAGGTAGAGCAGCAGATAAAGGTCCAGCAAGAGGAACGGCATCGACTGGAGCAAGAACAGGCCAGACTGCGGGATAACCTGAAGACAGCTCCCGGCGACAGCCATTTCCATGCCCGCATGTTGGAAAAGCTGGACGCAGTGGAAAATCGTATCGAAGAGGTGTCGGGCCAGACAGAAAAGCTGCGCAAAGATCTGGAAAACGGCAAGGCAGCCTTGGAAAAGGAGTTGATGCAAATGTCGTAACCAATCGGGAGATGCTCACCAGACGGTTCCGTATTCAAACTGGTTTTCCTTGGGAGTAACGCAAATGCCTCTTTGGTCCAAAGCAGTCAGGCAAGTGGCCAACATTTCCTCAGGTGTAATGCCCTCGGCATCCAAGACCAGATCGTATTCCATTGAATCCATGAATCCATCTTCGAACAGTTCATGAAGAAATTTGCGTCTTTCATCTTCCAGACGCAGAAAAACAAGAACCGCTTCTGCCTCATCAATACCATGCGTCAAGGCCAAACGACGAGAACAAAACGTTGTACTGGCCTTGACCAGAATTCGGAAAATATTGTTTTCCGGCAATATGACGTGTGGGCAAGCTCCAGCGATCACACCACCATGCATCGCTATCCTTTGAATGGTGGACTTGAGATAGGCAAGGTGTTCAACTGGGGAGATACCCATTCTCTCATGCAACCGGTCCAACCAGTAGCCGAAAAAACCGCCTGCAGATCTTTTTATATGCCTCCAGGCATCATCATTTTCCTCTCGAATACATGCCAGACTCTCCAGCTTATGGGGATCATAGAAAGGCACATTCATGCGATGGGCCAGTTGCACAGCAAACTCCTCCATACCTGATCCGAATGGCCCCGTCACCATCACAAGCGGTGCAGTAGCAGCGATGTCGTGAACTCGGAGTTCTGGCCCTGAGTTTTTCATGTCTTGAATGTCCATGATTCCAGTTTCCTTATTAGAACTTGAATATTGTTGGTCTGTTCATGGTCGCAGCGGCATTTGCCGACTTGCTGGCGGTGTGTTGGCTGCTCTGTTGCATTTTTCTGGTTGGAATATTTTGCCCTCTCTTTCCACTCCTTGTTCAGCCAAGAAGATAGAGGTATGTCGCAGCGGAAACCGGCGGGACCATTTCCAGTGAAATGCACACGTTATTTTTGCCAGGCATCCTAAAGGATGCGAACTCGTACCCGTTCTTTACCATCCGGATCCAGCACATGCACCGCACAGGCAATGCACGGGTCGAAGCTGTGGATAGTGCGCAAAATTTCCAGGGGACGATCGGGATCCTCCAGGACATGGCCCGCCAGGGCGGCCTCGTAGGGGCCGATTTGGCCCTGGGCATCCTGGGGACCGGCATTCCAGGTCGTGGGCACCACCGCCTGGTAGTTGTGGATCAGCCCATTGCGGATCACCACCCAATGCGCCAACCCGCCACGCGGAGCTTCCGTAAAGCCCGCTCCCCTGGCCTCTCGCGGCCAGGTGGTCGGATCCCATAGGGTCTCGTTGAAGGTGCGCAGGTCACCCGCACGGATATTCTCCAGCAATTGTCGATACCAACCCATCATGGCATCCAACACCACCTTGGTCTCCAGGGTGCGGGCCGCAGTCCGCCCCAAGGTGGAAAAGAGTGCCTGGACGGGCAAATCCAGCCTCCGGAGGGTGGAGTCCACCAATCCGTTGGTCAGGGGATGGCCTTTGGCATAGAGCATCAAAACCCGGGCCAGTGGCCCCACTTCCATGGGCTTTCCGCGCCAACGGGGGGATTTGAGCCACGAATAGGAGGCCTCCACGTCCAACTGGTCGTAGGGTGGTTGGGGACCGGTATAATGGAGGTTGGTCTCCCCATCGTAGGGATGCAGACCCGCCTCTTTGCCCTTGGCATAGTCGTACCAGGAGCGGGAGATAAACTCCTGTATCTGTTCGGGGTCATTCAGATCCACCGGATGCAGGGTGGTGAGATCCCGGTTGAGGATCACCCCCCTGGGGAAAAGATAGGCGTCCAACTTGGCCGGGTCCGCGCCAGGAAAATCGCCATAAGAGAGAAAATTGCCCACACCCTCGCCCTGCTTGAACCAATCCTTGTAAAACCCGGCGATGGCCAAGGTGTCGGGCAGGTAGGCCTGGTCCACGAAGGCGGCCATGGTGTCGATGATGGATTGGATGCGTCCCAGGCCGACCATATCCAGGGCGGTTCCGGACTGCTGGCCCGGATCCACCGAAATGGCGCAGGGCACCCCCCCCACCAAAAAGTTGGGATGCGGATTTTTGCCGCCCAGAATGGTATGCAGTTCCACCACCTCCCGTTGCCACTTGAGTGCCTCCAGGTAATGGGCCACGGCCATGAGGTTGGCCTCCGGCGGCAGGCGATACTGGGGATGCCCCCAATAACCGTTGGCAAAAATGCCCCACTGCCCCCCCTCCACAAAGGTTTTGAGACGTTTGGCCACATCGGCGAAATAGGCGGGTGAGGAGAGGGGGTGGGATCCCACGGACTGGGCCAGGGCTGAAGTCTGGGCTGAATCCGCCTTGAGGGCCGAAACCACGTCCACCCAATCCAGGGCATGCAGGTGGTAAAAGTGCATGACGTGATCATGCACATACTGGGCTGCGATCATCAGATTGCGGATGAGTTGGGCATTGGGGGGGATGGGATACTGTAGGGCGTCCTCTACGGCGCGGACGGACGCTATGGCATGCACCAGGGTACAGACCCCGCAAATGCGCTGGGTAAAGGCCCAAGCATCTCGGGGGTCGCGCCCGCGCAAAATCAATTCGATCCCCCGCACCATGGTGCCCGACGACCAAGCCTGGGCAATGGTGTTGCCTTCCATGCGCGCCTCGATGCGCAGATGACCCTCGATGCGCGTGACCGGATCCACGACAATGCGTTTACTCATGATTTATCTCCGACCCGGACACGGGCTGCCTGTTCATCCAGATGCTCGGCCACCATTTCGGTCAGACCGACCACGTCCACCTTCACTTGGTAAAATTCCACCCCGTCCTCAATGATGATGTGACAGTTGGCACAGGCAGTGACCAGGGTGTGTACCCCCAATTCCTCGATTTGAGAAAGTTTTTTCCTGAATACCCGCGCTCTCAGGGGTTCGGCACGTTCGATGCTGCTCACTCCGCCGCCCCCGCCGCAACACCAACTATACGCACGATTGTCGGGCAGTTCGCGAAAATCCTCAGAGATGGCATGAAGCAGGACACGGGGTTCTTCCAGCACACCACCCCGCCGGGCGATTTGACACGGATCGTGGAAAGAGAGGGGTCTGGCATCCTTGTCCCGTTGTTTGAGATGCAGGCGGCCCTCTCGCTGGAAGCCCGCCAGCACCTCCAGGATATGCAAGACCTCAAAGGTGTATCGCCGTCCAATAAGATTGGGGCCTTCCCAGCGCAAGGCGGTGAAGGCATGGCCGCACTCTGGGCTGATCACGGTTTTGACCCGCAGACGTTCCGCCGCGTTCACCACACGCAGGAGGATTTCCCTGGCCAGATCCGAAACCCCCAACTGGATGCCACTGTTGGTGGCCTCAAAGGCATCGGTGGAAATGGTCCAGGTGGCACCCACATGCTGGAAGATGCGTGCCAACGCCCCGATGATCTCTGGAAACTGGATGATCTCCATGCTCGACAGCAGCACCATGTATTCGACGTTTGCCTGGTTGAGGGGAATGTGGAGGCCGGTTTCCCGTTCCTGGGCCCGAATCTGGGCCATCAGGGTTTCGGTCTTGATCCCCATGGGACTGCCCACGGTGATGGCACGCTGGGTGGCACCGACCAGATCCTCCGGGGCTACGCCGGCCAGGGACATCCCCTCGCGCATTTTGCGCACCATGCCCACGATATCATTACCCGCCGGGCAGGCCATGGAACAACGGGCGCACAGGGTGCAGGCGTCGTAAACCAGTGGACCCCAGGCGGTCAACTCCTCCAGATCCAGGGGTTTGCTCAGACCCAGCCAGCGTTCCACGCGACCCATGACCGTGCAGTACTGTTCCCAGAAGCGACGCAAAGGCTCCAGTTTATGAATGGGGGTAAAGCGCGGGTCTTGCGTCTCGGTATAGAACAGACAGGCCTCGGCGCAGAGTCCGCAGCGAACACAGGAAGCAAAAAAGGTCGCCATTGGGGCATCCACCACCTCCCGGAAGGCGTCGATGGCTTGGTCAAATCGGGCGTTCATGCTTGTACTCCCTTGCGACCATAAATGTAACCGGTATGCCAACGAGCGACGAATATGGTCACCGTGTGAATCAATGGGGTCATGGGCAGCAGGGCCAGCAGCAGCTCCGCCGACAACACATGAAAGGCCAGCATGGGCACGTAGGGTCCGACACGGTGATAGGCCAGCCAACCGGTGAGCAGGGGCAAGAGGGAGAGTCCCCACGCGATGTAATCCCCATAGCCGGAGATATACTGAGTGCCATTCATATTAGTGAAAACAAGAAAACAAAAAAATATGATGATTCGTTAAGGCAATAAAAGATTGCAACTTGAGAAATCAAGAAGTTATTTGATGCTCTGAATGTATTTGCAACATTAAAACACAGGAGAACGTTAATAAATTGGATATTGCCACACAGATGGGATTATTTCAAAGTTCTCAGCAAGCAGTGAAGATAGTTCTTTCTTGTATATGGAGAGATCACCAAAAAACACACCGAGTTTTTCTTTGAACTCTTTGAATGTTGATCGATATTTATCCTTGAAAAATTTCTTTCTTGTGAACTTCCATAACCGCTCTATCAAATTTAGGTTCGGCGAGTATGGAGGTTGATACACCAAATAAAGACAACTAAATTCAGCTATGGCGCATACTCGACCTGCATGGTTGTATGGTGCGTTATCAAGGACAAGAAAAATCTTTCCTGTTTGGTGGTTTTCATGTATTTTTCCAAGCAGTTCCACTATCTTGTCCTGGTTTATATTCTCCTCTGTCAAAATAAAAATATTTTCATGTGTTTGGGTGCAAAATGCACCCAACACATTGCATCTTTTCCTTCCCGTATTAGTAGGAATTAGGTGAGGAATTCCTACTTCGCTCCATGCCATTCCGGCTTCCGAATTATGCTGTGCGTGAAACGCATCGACAAAGTAAATTCTATCTTCTTCCCCAAGCTCGCTCCTGATTTTATTGAATAATTTCACAAACCTAATCTGATCCTCTGGGTTGCATTTGCTTGGTATCAACCGGTTCTTCTTATATGTAAACCCAAGTCTTTTTAATAGTTTCTGCATGCCGCTCACAGAATATATAACACCATATTTTTTCTCAACAAATATAACCACCTGCTCTGCTGTATTATAGATGTTCATTATCAGCTCAATCTTAACTTGGTTCCGCTGCTCTAATGTTAGAAATGGATTGCTTCCTGTGTAATCTGTCCTGCAAAGAAGTTCCAAACCTCCTTTCAAATAACGTTTAAGGTGTCTTGTTACCGTGTTAATACCAATACACAGCAAAACTGCAATTTCCTTATGAGTCAAACCTTGAACTTTAAACCATACTACTCTCAAACGATCCACCGTCTCAAGATCATCTGTTAGTTCAATACGTTGAATTAGAGCTTCTTTTTCATTTTCGGTCAGAACAATGTTGCGGATCTGCTTGGCCATGTAACACCTATATGTCTAGAGATTAATAAGACTCTAGAATATATCATATGTGAGTCCATCAGGAAAGCATGAAACCTGTAAAAATCGTGATTTTCAATATGCTTATTTCATGTGGATAGTATTTTTCACAAATCCACGATTTTGACTTTTCCCGGTGGACTCATATATGCTCACAGAATACGAACTAATCATCTTGATATTTTCACTGGTTTGAAAGGTGAGCAGTATAGGTGCCAGTTACGTGCTGTTCGGTCATTCCGGGAGCGGCTTTGATTTTTCAACGATCCACCTCTCCAGTCTGGATAGCAGTACCGGCTTTCGTCTGGATGGTGTCA
>CAIWLA010000456.1 GCA_903913345.1 uncultured Magnetococcales bacterium
CCAAAGCCTTTTTGGCCTTGTCCAACTCTTTTTTGTCCAGGTCGAGTTTTTCTTGCTCCTGGGAGAGGGTCAGCCGCGCCTTTTCCAGGTTGTCCCGTTCCAGCTTGGTTGTCTCCAGAGCCTTTTTGGCCTTGTCCAACTCTTTTTTATCCAGGTCGAGTTTTTCCTGTTCCTGGGAGAGAGAGAACCGCGCCTTTTCCAGGGCGTTTCTCTCCAGTTTGGTTGTCTCCAGGGCCTCTCTGGCCGTGTCCAGATCTTTTTTGGCTAGGTCGAGTTTTTCCTGTTCCTGGGAGAGGGCCAGCCTCGCCTTTTCCAGGGTCTCCTGTTCCTGTTTGGTTTTCTCCACCACTTGCCTGGTCGTGTCCAGATCTTTTTTGGCCAGGTCGAGCCTTTCCTGTTCCTGGGAGAGGACCAGCCGCGCCTTTTCCAGGGTCTCTCGTTCCTGTTTTAATTTTTTCCACTCTTCTTCCAGACGGGCTGTACTCGTCTCATCCAGATCCTCTTTGCGTGCTGTGGGCGCATTGATGGGGCGGAGCACCACCTTGCCGATCCAATCCTGGTCGGTGACATCAATAAATCCCTTTTCTGTTTCATGATCGGGTGCAGAGACGGATATTTGATAACGTCCCGGTTTCAAGAGCATATTGGGTTGGTAGGGTGCCTTCAGGTTCAGGATCTCCACCTTGGCACCCGACGGTTCCACGAGCAGAGTGAAATGGTGCGGCGTCTTGCTCGCGGTACCGGTCCCCTCTCCGGCCAGAAGGAGAGGGTTTATGGGCCAGAAGAAGGCCAGAAAGAGGATTATCCGAAATATAACCCATTGATTTTTTTGTGCGAAAGTCAACACAAAGCACCCCCTTGAGCAGATGTCTGATTTGGGCAAGAAAACATGCCCGAAGGATACCTGATTTTTTTGCCTGTTGCCATGTCTGTCATGGCATACCCAGGGCCATCACACCATCCGGGCATGTTTTGAGGCATTGGCCGTAAATTTCTTTTTCAAAATCGGTTAAAATGGAGTAGATTGACCGGGACGGCGTGGAACAACCCCGTTTGTCGGTTCCTCACATCACTACCCAACCCCCAATGAAAGCGAAAAATCGGATGATGCACGTCAATCGTACAGGTACTTGTTGGAATTGTGGCGAGTCGCTTGCTGTTGAACATTTTGGTCGGCAAGATGACTGTCCGAGTTGTCACCGGGATACCCGAGTGTGCAAAAATTGTTTCTTGTATGACCCGCTCTGCTACAATGCCTGCCGTGAAATCCAGGCGGAACGGGTGGTTGACAAGGAAGATGCCAATTTTTGTGATTTTTTCAAGGCGGTTCCGCCCTCTTCCAATCCGCGTCCGAGACGGCCGGTCGATACCTCGCGGCAGGCGGCCGAGGCCCTGTTCAAATCAAAATAGGCGGGTCGGTCACTTTGGGTGTGCGAGTCGTCTCACCGTTGGCCTGCCGGATGGTTGTTTGCTCTGGCCAATGTTATAAAAAAGGGATTCAAGATGGCCTCCATCCCCCGGATTCGCTTCTGGCCTTATCTTGTCGCCGTTTTGTTGCCCACTGTGCTGATGCTGCCATCGGTGATGGCTGTCCTGGCCCATTTGGGCGGAGAGGGTGACACCACTCGAAAAGAGTTGCTGGGATTGGTACAGATCCACCAGTTGAATGGGGTTGTGGCCCTTTTGCAGCAGGTGCGTGGGCTGAACCAGAGGGTGTTGCAGGGGGACGGGGGGGAGGTTGCAGAGCGGTTGCGGGAGGCGGAGTCTGCATTGGCCAGATCTTTGGCCGATCTGCGCGCTGGTCTGGAGCAGGATCCCTTGCAGATGGATGCCGCGCTCCAACAATTCCAGGGGTGGCTGGGCGATCTGGTGCACCCCGCCGGTGATGCCCAATCGCCGAACAGTGTCTTTGAAAAACAGACCCTTTTGATCAACCGGGTGGTTGATCTTCGGCGCATGGTCCTGATTCGCTCCCATCTCTCTTTGGATGCCGATCTGAAGGCCTCTTTCCTGGCGGCGTTGGTGGGGACGGGATTGCCGGATCTGGAGGAGGCCGTTGGTCGGGCCAGGGGGGTGGGCAGTGGTCTGCTGACCCGACCGGTGCTGTCCGATGGGGATCGGTTGTCCTTCGAGGAGCGGTTGGGGGGGGTCAGAAGTCACTGGGAGCAGGTGAAAAACGACCAGCATGTCATTCTGGACTATATTCCATCGCTGCAACCCCTGTTCGGCTGTTTTCAGGATTCTCTTCACCCCATGGTGCAACATTTCCTGGATGTCAGTGCCTCCTTGTTGCAGCACCGCCGGACTGGTGTGGAGGCCGAGCACTATTTTTCATTGGGGACACAAGTCATACAGGCTTCCAGGGGGTGTACCGATGCGGTGCGGACAGAGCTGATGCACACGCTGACGGAACGTCTGTCTGCAACGGAGCGTGATCGCTTCATTGTCTGGCTCGGAGCCTGTCTGGTCTGGTTTCTGGGTACCTGTTTTGTGATCTCCTCGTACCGGATGAATCGACGCGCCTTTGAGCAGGTGCAGGCCAGCGAGCATAAAAATCAGGCGATTGTCGAGGCGGCCGTGGATGGCATTTTGACGATTGATGCCCACGGAACCATCCATTCGACCAATACGGCGGTCGATAACCTGTTTGGTTATCGAGCGGGAGAGTTGATTGGTCGCAATGTGCGTCTGCTCATGCCCTCTCCCCATCGGGAGGCCCACGATGGCTATTTGCACGCCTATCTGACCACTGGCATAAAACGGATCATCGGCTATACACGGGAGGTGGTGGGGGAGTGCAAGGATGGGGGACAATTTCCCCTGGAAATTGCCGTGGGAGAGTTCCGTTCGGGTGGGGAGACCTTTTTTACGGGCATTCTGCACGACATTACGGAGCGGAAAAGGGCCAAGGAGGCGTTGCAAGAGGCGTACAATGAATTGGAACACCGGGTGATGGAACGCACTCAGGAATTGCAGGGGGCCAATGCACAGTTGATGGACAGCCTGGAGAGGCAAAAACAGGCGGAGAGCGGTCTGAGGTTGGCCGCCAAGGTGTTTGAACATGCCAGCGAAGCGATTGTGATTACAGAGATCGATGGGTCGATAGTCGATGTCAATGAGGCCTATTCGCGCATTACGGGTTATCAACGGGAGGAGGTGCTCGGTGCCAATCCCCGGATTGGAAAATCGGGGCGACACGATCCGGCGTTTTACCGGGTCATGTGGGATGCCATAACCACCCAGGGCCAGTGGTCTGGCGAGGTGTGGGATCGGCGGAAAAACGGGGAGGTCTATCCCAAATGGCTCACCATCAATGCCGTCAAGGATGGATCGGGTCAAACGACCCATTTTGTCGGCATTTTTTCCGACATCAGCCAGATCAAGATGACGGAGGAACGGCTGGAGCAGTTGGCCTTCTATGACCCGTTGACCCGGTTGCCCAACCGCATGTTGTTCAAGGATCGGGTGCAGCGTGCCATGGAGTGGACCAGTCGCCACCAGAAACGGGGAGCCGTCTTTTTTATCGATCTGGATCGGTTCAAGCATGTCAACGATACCTTTGGCCACGCCGCCGGGGATACGCTATTGACGGAGGTGGCCAGGCGGTTGCTGCTTTGTGTGCGTACTTCTGATACCGTTGCGCGGCTGGGTGGGGATGAATTTACCATTATTCTGACGGATTTGGATAAAGGGGACGAGGCCGCATCGGTGGCCCAGAAGATGATTGCCTCCGTCGCGAAGCCGGTGGATCTGGGTGGTCATCAGGCCAATATTGGGGCCAGCATTGGTATTGCCATCTTTCCCGACGATGGGGAGACCTACGATGTGATCACCCAGTATGCCGATATGGCCATGTATCATGCCAAGGAGAGTGGTTGCGGCACCTATCGGTTTTTTGAACCGGGGATGAATGCCCAATCGGCCAAACGGGCCATGATGGAGAGCCATTTTCATACCGGGTTGCAGAACCGGGAGTTCCTCCTGCACTATCAGCCCAAGGTGGAGGTGCTCTCCGGGCGGATTGTCGGGATGGAGGCCCTGGTGCGTTGGCAACCCGCAGATGGCCCCCTGATTTCTCCGCTGGATTTTATTCCGTTTGCCGAGGAGACCGGTCTCATCGTCCCTCTGGGGCGGGATATTTTGCGCATGGCGTGTCATTACAATAAACATTTATTGGATGCCGGTCTGGCTCCCTTGCATGTGGCGGTCAATTTGTCCGGGCGGCAGTTCCAGGACAAGAATCTCCATTCCTCCATCCAGGCCATTCTGGAGGAGACGGGTCTCTCCCCGGAACATCTGGAACTGGAAGTGACCGAAAGCATGATGATGAAGGATGAGCGGCAGGCGATTGTCATCCTGAAACAATTGCGGGATATGGGGTTGACCCTGGCCATGGACGATTTTGGGACGGGTTATTCCTCCCTGAGTTATCTGAAGCGGTTTCCCATCAACAGTCTCAAGATTGATCAATCCTTTGTGCGCGACCTGGTGGCGGATTCTGACGATGCCGCGATTGTCTCTGCCATCGTCTCCATGGCCAAAAGTCTCCGCCTGCGCGTGGTGGCAGAAGGGGTGGAAAATCAGGGTCAGGCGGATTTTCTGAAAGGTCTGGATTGTGACGAATTGCAGGGTTATTGGATCAGTCGTCCGCTGGAGGGCGCGGCGTTTACGCGGTTTTTGACAGAGTGGGGGGAGATATGATGAGGAGATGTCCGGGTTGTCCGGGGGCCGTTCTGGCCCTGGTCGTGCTCTTTTTGTGCTGGCCCTTTGTGTTGTTGGCCACCGACTTGACCCCCGATGACATGGATGTGATCATTCGTCTGGCGGGCAAACAGCGTATGCTGACCCAGAAGATGGGCAAGGAGATCCTGCTGGTTGTCTCTGGCGTCCATGTGGCCGAAAACCGGTACAACCTGGAGGGGACGGCCATTCTGTTTGACCGAACCCTGAAAGGTCTGCTCCAGGGGGATGCCGGTCTCGGTCTGGCGAGGATGGACCATGTGGATATTGTGGCCCAACTGGAAACGGTCTCTCGTTTGTGGATACCGTTCCAGAAACAGGTGAATGCCACACTCACCGGAAAAATGTCGAGGCTCATGTTGACTGAAATGGTCGATGAAAATGGGATTCTTTTGGAAAATATGAATAAAGTCGTCGAAATGGTGGTGGCTCTGGCTGGAAAAAATGAGGGGGGGGGTTCTCGTGCAGCCCTGTTCACGGTGATCAATCTCTCTGGGAGAGAGGGCATGTTGACCCAAAAGATGACCAAGGAATTCCTTCTGATTGTCAATGGTATTGACCCGGTGGGCAATCGGTCCAAACTGAAGGGCACGATGGATCTGTTTGACCGAACGTTGAATGGTCTCCTGGACGGGAGCACCGAACTGGGATTGCCCGGCACCAGGGAGGAGTCCATCCGCAACCAATTGGGAACGGTCAAGGGGCTTTGGTTGTACTACAGACCCATTCTCGATGCCTCTGTGGTGGGCAATGGTGGGGGTGTTGCCTACAACGATCTGGAAAAGGTGGCCCAGATCAACCTGCGTCTGCTGGGGGAGATGCACATGGCGACCAAAATGGTTGAGTTCATGGCTGGCAAGAGGGATCGTTCCGGTTTTTGATCGATTCGGGATGATTGACGGGCATGGCCATTTTTTTATGGACTTGTCCTTTTTTTTAACAGATACTTGATGTGGATCAATTCTGACAAATCGCACATCTTGCACTTTTTTTGGGACGGCATAATTTGATACGCGGTTCCGTTGTTGTCCACTTCTTTTTTTGCGGAGGGAAATGGTATGCACTATCCAAGCAAGGCCATCATGTTGCTGGCCACATCCATGCTCTGTCTGTCCGGTTGTGCGGGCGAGACGGGGAAGCCGGGGACTGAAAACGCCCCCGCCCCTCTCCCCCGCCCCCTCTCGGCGGAGGCACAGCACGGCAAGCTCCTGTTCAAGGACAACTGTGTGGTGTGTCATCAGGAGGATGGCATCGGCAAGCCGGGGCTGGCCCCCTCCCTGACCAACAAGGAGTTGTTGACGGCGGGGTCCGATCGCTTCTTGACGGAGACCATTCGGGATGGTCGTCTGCCCGCCCCCATGATCCCCTTCGGCGAAGTGCTGAAGCCTGGCGATATCAAGGACATTATCCACTATCTCCGTTCCTACAGTCAGGCACCGGTTCAGGGTGATCAACTGGATGCCAGCCCGCCAGCCAAGGGCGATCCGGCACTGGGCAAACCGTTGTTTGCGCAAATTTGCGCCGGTTGCCATGGTCCCAGGGGTCAAGGCTATGAGGCCTCTGTCTCCGGCACGGCCATTGGCAATCCCGGTTTCCTGAGCAAGGCGTCTGATGGCTATATTCGATATATCGTCACCAATGGTCGCTCCAACACCCCCATGCGCGGCTTTTCCGGTTCGAGTGGTCTGGCCAATTTGACCCCTGAGGAGATTGATCACATCATTTCCTATCTGAGAACCATTCAGAACTGAGGATCCAGACACGTTGGCGTTTCCAACCACATGAAAACCTTATAGAATATACGGAGAGCATGATGAAACGAGATCGAATGAGCCTGGGCAGACGGGCCTTTCTGCAAGGGAGTGGAGCCATGGCGGTGGCCACTGCGGCGGGCAGTCTGTTGGTGAATAATCCGGAACTGGTGGAGGCCGCCCCGGCGAAAAAGGCCAAGGATGTCCAATCATCCACCCAAAAGACCTCTTATGCAGCCTGTCCGTACTGTGGCGTGGGCTGCGGGACCATTATTCAGACCGAAAACGGCAAGATTGTCTCCATGCAGCCCGACCGGGATCATCCCTCCAACAAGGGGTTGCAGTGCATCAAGGGGCTGACCGCCGCCGAACCGATCTATGTGGACCGCCTGGAAGGGGATTGCTACGTTCGCAAGGATGTCTGGGCCGAATGGAAAAAGCCGGGGCATGGCGACATCGAATTTGTCTCCAAGACCAAGGGGGCCTTTGATGACGAGTTGTGGGCTCGTGCCCCCTATGAGGCCGTGGGGGAGATGATTGCCCACAAGATTGCCCATTTTGCCAAAAAATATACGGGCAACTCGATCGGTCTGTATGGTTCCGGTCAGTTGACCCTGGAAGGGCAATATCTGGAAAATCTCTTCCTGAAAGGGGTGCTGGGTTCCAATACCATCGAGGCCAATGCCCGCATGTGCATGACCTCGGCGGTGACGGGTTATATTGCCACCCTGGGTTCCGATACGCCGCCTCTGTGCTATGATGACATTGAACTGTCGGACATGTTCATGCACTTCGGCCACAATGCCAGAGAGGCCCATCCCATCGTCTTCTGGCGCATTGCCGACCACAAAAAACGGGCCGATATTCCCACCGTGGTTGTGGATCCGCGTCGCACCGGTACCGTGCAGGGTTATGCGGACATCAATCCCAACAATACCGTCCACGTCCCCATTCTCAATGGGGATATTGCCTTCCTCAACTCGTTGGCGCATGTCCTGCTCAAGGATCACCCGGATGTGATCGATTGGGATTTCATGAAGGCCCATACCAATGGTTGGAAGGAGTACACCGATGGTGTGCTGGAGCGGTACAGCCCAGAACAGGTGCAGCCGTTCATGGGTGGTGCCAACCATCCGGTCTCACCGGAGACGATTCGTCACGTGGCCAGTCTGTTCGCCGATGCCACCCGCAAACGGCTGGCGCGCAAAAAGGCTGGCAAGGAGCAAGGCGGTGTCGTTGTCATGTGGGGCATTGGGTACAATCAGCACATTCATGGTCAGCACAACATTATCTCCATTGTCAACCTGATGGCCTTGACCGGCAACCTCGGCAAGCCCGGCTGTGGTCCTTTTTCCATGACCGGTCAGCCCAATGCCATGGGAGAACGGTTGACCGGTGGTCTCACTGGTCGGCTGCCCTTCAACGAAGGGCTGGACAATGCCAAGCACCTTGCCCACATTGCCAAGGCCTGGAATGTCCCGGAAGAAAATCTCAAGACGGCGGCGGCGGCCAAAAATCCGGGGTTTGCCGTGGGGATGATGGAGCGGGCGCAAAAAGGCGATGTCAAGGCCATGTTCCTGATCTATGCCACCCACATCGATCTGCCGGACACCAACAATCTGGTGCGTCCGGCCTTGACCAAGGCCTTTGTCATTGCGCAAGAGATCTATCGCCACGCCCCCAACAATCTCTATGCCGATGTCATTCTGCCCGCATCGACCTGGGGAGAGGTGCAAGGGGTCTACATCAACTCCGAACGCCGCCTCCATGTGGTGGATCAGGCGGCCAAGGGGCCAAAAGGGTGTCGTCCGGACATGGACATGGTCATCGACAAAGGCCGTCACATTGCCAACCTGTTGGGTCTGGATGGCAACAAGATTTTCCCCTGGAAGCGCAATCCCCAGACCGGGGAGTATAATGCCGATGAGGTGTTTATCGAATTTCTCAAGGCTTCCAAGGGGACAGACAGCGACCTGACTGGTCTGCTGGAGGTCATGAAGAGGGATGGCATTTCGCCGTATGACCAGATCCGCAGCATCGAGGGCAAGACCCGTGGGATGCAGTGGCCCGCCCCGACCTATGAGATTGCCAAGGTTGGAGGAACCCCGCGTCGTTACATGGGACAAGAGGGCAAATGGGATGACAAGCCGTATGGCATGTTTCGTCGTCCCGATGGCAAGATGCAGTTCAAACTGTGCGACATGGACTATTCCAACCGGGCCGAACTGACGGCCAAGCTCATGGAATTTGGTCGCAAGGATGGCGACAAGACCCTCTTTACCATCGATCATCTGGACCTGATCAAAGAGGCGCGGGACAAGGCGATGACGCCGGATCTTCCGGATGAGGATTTTCGCAACAAGACCTGGGAACAGGTGCCCCAGGATAAATATCCCATGTGGCTGGGGCTGGGTGTGGTGTACGAACATTTTCACACCGCCAAGTCCAACCGCAGCCCCACCTGCCGCCGTCTGGTGCCGGAGCAGTATGTTGAAATGCACCCGGACGATGCGGCCATGTTGGGCATCCAGGATGGCGATCTGGTCAATCTGATCACCCGGCGTGGGCAGTTCCAGGCCAGGGCGCAGGTGGGTACCAACAGCCTGGTCAAACCGTCCCGCAACAGTGTGCCGAGGGGGTATCTCTTCAGCCCCTGGAATCTTTCCGTGGCGGACAGCGCGGATCCCAAGAAAAACAAGTGGCTGGTCAATGCCACCTCCAGCCGTATCTGGGACATGGTTTCCGGTCAGGTGGATTTCAAAAAGCTGGCGTGTCGGGTGGAAAAGGTCTAGTCCCAGCGTTTCAAGGTCATTGCGAGCGATCAGGAGAGATCCAAGGTGCAAAGAAGGCGTCATTTTCTGAAGACCCTTGGCCTTTTGATGGCTGGTTTGAAGGTGGGTGCGGCCCGGTTGGCCGAGGCCGCAC
>CAIWLA010000457.1 GCA_903913345.1 uncultured Magnetococcales bacterium
CGAAAGGATTTCACCCCGTCCGAACGAGTGGCCATCGGCAAGGCGATCGAGGAAAACCTCGGCGACAGGAGACGGTTTAATGCCGATGGGGGGCCACGAGCAGAAGACGCGATTCCGGTAAATCTACCGGAATCGGGACCAGGGCAAGAAACACGGGCAATAGCGGCACGGGCCGCCGGATTTGGCAGTGAAGCAACCTATCGTCAAGCCAAGGCGGTCGTGGCGAATGGCACTCCCGCATTGGTGGAAGCGATGGACCGGGGTGATGTGTCCATCTCGGCGGCGGCCACGCTGTCCAAACTGCCACAGGAACAACAACAGGCGACACTGGCTGGCGGCAAAGAGGCCGTCCTCGACTGTGTTCGGCAGGCCCGCGATACAGGGGAACAACCCCAGCGTGACTACAACGATTTCAACCAGGTTTCCCAACCCCCGGCAAAGTCCGGCGTTCAGGCGATGCTTGCCGGTCTGTCAGGCAACTGTGAGTGGTACACGCCGTCGAAATGGATTGAGATGGCCCGGTCGGCGATGGGTGGCATCGATGTCGATCCGGCGTCGAGCGTCATTGCCCAGGATACCGTCCGAGCCGCCAAGTGGTACGACCAGGAGCAGGATGGATTGCAACACGACTGGCATGGCAACGTCTGGCTGAACCCTCCCTATGCTCGTGGGGTGATTGAGGCGTTTATCGACAAACTGCTGGCCCAGTTCCAGTCCGGCACCGCGAAACAGGCCATTGCGCTTGTGGACAACCGGACAGACACACGGTGGTTTCACACGCTATGTTCAATCGCATCCGCCGTGGCTTTCACCAAAGGTCGGGTGAATTTCTACAACGAATCAGTCGATGCGTCATCTCCCGCCAATGGGAGTGTGTTTGTTTATCTGGGGCCGTGCGCTCAAGCATTCAAACGAGCGTTTGACTCTGATTGCTTGGTTCTTTTCACCGGTGAGGCAATTCTGAACCGGGGCAGCGGCCATGGGGCATGAAAATCCTCTTCGTTGGAACTGTCACAAACATGGATGCTTCAACGATGAAAAACGGCCAAAGATAGAGGTGTTCGCTGAATGCTTTCCGGGCAACATCCAAATGGGCGATGTGGATGGCATCGTCGAAATCAGTGGACGGTTTCTCATGCTCGAATGGAAGCCATATGCCAGGATCAGCACCGGGCAACGATTGATGTATGAGAGGATTACCCGCTTCTCTCCGGCAGACGTCGTGGTGGTTGTGGGAGATGCGAAGACTATGCGGGCCGAAAAATACCAGCACTTCTGGCAAGGCAGGCAATCGGAATGGGTTCCCGGTGGTCTGGAGGCAGTGAAAGAACAATTCAAGAAATGGGCGCGGTTCGCGCTCGGTGATGGCAGTTTAATCAGACGACATGCAATGGAGATACCCACGATGAATGGATTGGACCCTCAACAACTCCGTGACTTGGTCATTCGACCCACCCTGCAACGGCTCGACCTCTGGTCCGATGCCGCAGAGGAACTGGTCCTTGGCACTGCGATTCAGGAGTCGGGCCTACAGTACCTGCAGCAACTGGGTAACGGACCTGCGCGTGGGCTTTGGCAGATGGAGCGACCGACCCACGATGATATTTGGACGAACTTTTTGCACGGACGGACCAAACTCGGGCTCAATATTCTGGGCCCATACCCCAAACCGGACCATAGCCGGTTGGCCTGGGATCTGGCGTATGCCTGCGCCATGTGCCGCACTCATTACCTGCGGTGCTCGGACGCGCTGCCCCCCGCCGGGGATATCAGCGGTCAGGCCGCGTACTGGAAACGCTGGTATAACACGCCATTGGGCGCGGGTATGGCGACGCAGTATGTCGCCAATTGGCATCGCGCCATGGGGTCTGCGTAACCCGATCAAAACATCAACC
>CAIWLA010000458.1 GCA_903913345.1 uncultured Magnetococcales bacterium
CAATGCGCTGCCCCGCCTGGGGTTCTGATCGATTTTCACATTATTTTTCAATCAGTCAGGAAATATTTTGCCGGGATTGAGCAGGGACTGGGGATCAAAGGCGGCCTTGATGCGCCGTTGCAACATCAGGGCGGTGGCATCCACCTCCCAAGGAAGGAAGGGCCGCTTCTGGATGCCCACACCATGCTCCCCGGACAGGGTGCCCCCCAGATCCAGCACGAGTCGAAAAACCCGCTCCAGGACCGGTGCCACCACAGCCATCTGGCGGGCATCATCCGGATCCACCAACAGGTTGACATGGATGTTGCCGTTGCCCGCATGGCCAAAATTGACGATGGGAATCTGTTTTTCCTGGGCAATCCGGGCCAGACCGTCCATCAGCTCCGGCAGACGGGAGACCGGCACCACCACATCCTCGTTGATCCGTTTGGGGGCCAATTTTTTCAGGGTGGGCGACAGGGCATAGCGGGCCGCCCAGACGGTGGCCGCCTCGTGGGCCTCGGCCTGGACTATCTCCAGACAGTCCAGCGATGCCAGGCGATGCACCATGTCTGCCGTCAACCGTTCGATGGTGGCCGCACTGCCCGACACCTCCAGGAGCAACAGGGCACGCCCCTCGACCGGCACCGACACCGAGCCACTCTGCCGCAGCAGATCCAACGCCGAGCCATCCAAAAATTCAATCGCATCCGGGGACTCTCCCTCGGCCATCAAGGCACACACCCCGCGCGTGGCCTCGGCCACCGAGGGAAAGAGGAGACGCAACAGACGACGTGCCTCTGGCAGGGGGGCCAGTTTCAGGGTGGCCTGGGTGACCACCGCCAAGGTACCTTCCGAACCGATCAACAACCGGGTCAGGTCATAACCCACCACCCCCTTGGTGGTTCGACCACCCGTGCGAAACACGGCCCCATCCGCCAAAACGGCCTCCAGGCCCAGCACCCAGTCACGGGTGACACCATGACGCACCGCATGGGCACCGGCGGCACACATGGCCAGATTGCCCCCGATGGAACAACTGCGGGAGGAAGAGGGATCCGGAGGCCAGAGCAGACCATGCGGTTGCAGACGCGCCTGCAAATCGGCATGAACGACCCCAGGCTCCACCACCGCCAAACGGTCCTCGACCGATACCTCCAGGATGCGGTTCATGCGTTGCAGCGAGAGAACCACCCCCCCCTGCACGGCCAGGGCACCCCCCACATTGCCGGTACCCGCCCCACGGGGTATCACGGGGACAGCGGCCTCGTGACATAAACGCAGGGTGGCCTCCACCTGCTGGCGACTCTCCGCCAGGACCACCGCCCACGGCAGATACCGGGAACCGGTATTGTCCCAGGCATACACCTCCCGTTCCGCCGCCGAGGAGAGCAGACAGGCCGATCCCAACGCCTGGGCGAGCCGATGCAGAAGATCCGGGAAATGGTCAGGACATTGCGCTACCGGGAGCCGAGATGGAGGAGATGGATTCATACCGCTTTATATACGCTTCTTGAGTTTATACCGGTTGGCCAACCAAAGACGGGAGGTCGTCCTGGACGATACTCCACAGGATGTCATTATCCGCTCATGTTGCAAAACGTGTGACGCCATCCCTCGGCGCAATGGGTGGGTAAGTACCGAAGGGATCATGTGAGAAGTTTCCGAATGGTGGTATAAAACGGTTGAAACTGTCCGCTGATCGGGTGGTCCAGAATTTTCTGAACTTTATCCCTGGGAAGATCTTCCAATGCCTGGAGCGCACTGGCCCGCAACGCGCGGAGTTTGTCTATATCGAGTCCCAGCTTGTCGATGGTCACCCTGGCCACTTGATCTTGGGGATTTGCTGGAGATATGGCACCATCAGCGGCGTAGCGGAAACGGTTTTCGCAACCGGGATTCAAGGGTGAAATCAATAAGGTGACATTAAACCAATCTCCCTTCAACATGCCGCAACGTTCCGGACGTTTGAGCACCGTTCTTTGCCAGGAGGCAAGGAGATTCTGGTAGTCCAATGTCTGATTGGGGCATGCGTTGACACCTTTCTGTGGACAAAAATGGTCAATATGGCTGTCATCCTGTCCGATGCGGTCTTCACAATAACAGCAGATCCACCCTTGCTCCTGCATGATGGCCGCATGCAGAACGCCTTTGACATTACCGTGCAGATCCCCATATCCCATCCCTAACGGGATGTTCTGCTGTTTCCAATCAGAAAAAAGTGCTGGCTCAGAAGACTTTGTGATCTGTTTCATTCGCCCGACACCCTTTTGCGACGAATAAACGTATCGGCACTGGTCAACTCGGGAGCAGTGCCGATTTGCTCCTGCAATTCAGCAAGATGCTTCTGCGCAGCATCCAGATCACCCTTGGAGATCTGATCAAAAAGCGACTCAAGAGACTTTTTGATCTCCACAGGGCGCGCTGGCACCTCCATGAGATCCTCCAGGATCCGGTCACTGGTCTGACCAAAGGAGTCCTCTGGATGGCTGACAACGATATTATCATCCGTCTGCCGCAGCAGGAAAACAGCCTCTGGACGAACATCACTGATGACCTGTGGTGAATGGGTCGAAACAATGAACTGGCAGTTTGGGAACGTTTTCACCAGTTTTGGAATAAGTTCCCGTTGCCAGGCAGGGTGGAGATGCAGGTCGATTTCATCGATCAGGACCACTCCTGGACCTTGGAGAGGATCGTTAAGGCCATTTCTGGACAGAATGGCCAAACGGCGTGCCAAATCACCGATCATGGCGAGCAGGCACTTCTCTCCATCGGATAGGTGATCCACCCACACAGTTTGTGCCTTTTTTTTCAACTCCATATGGAGCGGAGAACGGCGCACCTGAAGATTGGCAAATCCGGTAAATTGTTCGATGGCCTCTCGCACAGCATTCAATTGGCCATCATATGGTGCCGGAAACATTTCCGGATTGGAGATTCCTCTGGATTCTGCCGTTCTAAAAAAATGGATAATTCCTTCTTGCTCCAAGTCTTCTCTTTGCCGAAACCAGGCGAAAAAGGAACGAAAATCGACCGCAGAACCCAGTGCCTCGGCGAATGCAATCTGGTAGGATTCCAGATCGACCGGTGTACGTATGCGCAATGGGATATCCAAGACAGCCCTGTTCACGGTGTAATGAACGACCAAAGGCAGACCATGTTTTGGGTACGCACGGTCGAACTCATTGTATTGCTCGATCCATCGAGATACGGTGGCATTGAGATCTTTCAATTGACTGCGACTGGCTTCTCCACTCCCTGTTCGGGCAGTCGTCAAGGACCACTCAATGGCTTCATTGTCACCGATTTTTTTTGCTTTTAAAGTGGCCCGTACTGAATCTTCCCCTAAACGGATATCGGTCTGACCAAAGTGGGAACCAATGCCTTTTGGGGAGCGCAGACGGGCGAGATACCAAGAGAGCAAAGTAGCCATGCAATCAAGAACGGAGGATTTTCCTGCTCCGTTTTCTCCCACCAGGACCGTGACAGGTGCAGTCAGGTCAAGGTCCAGCTGCTTGATTCCACGAAAGTTTTCAATGTGCAGGCTTTGAATCTTCATCTTCATAAGGATGGTTCCCCAAAATGGCGGGCCGATGTCGCTGGACCATCAAAAGAAACCAGGATATCCCAGTCGCTCCCCTCGTGCGCCGCCTCCCGCGCCAGCGATCCAAACAGAACCAACCGGATCACACCGAACCGATGCGCCAACGGCCCTTTGTGTTGGGCCAACCGTTGCGACACCCAGGATCGATCCATGAAAGAGGCCTTGTTTTCTCGCTGTTGAAGTGAATCCGTCAATGCCCGTTATGGATTGGCCGTACCGGGGGCTGCCACAGGGGAGACGGATTCATTGATGGTTCCTGATATTTTAGGGACACCGCCCGAAACGGCGGGCGCGACCGCCTCATGCCCCACACTGGATGGCTTGGACGAACCACCCGCCGCCGCTGGTGCCGCCGCACCATGACCATGCTCCGCACCCGATGGCTTGGATGACTCGGCCGGATGAACGACCGTTATGTAAGAGACCACCTCATGCACATCCCCCACCTGTCGAGCCACTTGAATCGCCTGATCCCGTTCCTGCGCCGTTTGTGCATCACCCGTCAGATAAACCACCCCTTTCGTGGTCTTGACATGAATATTCAAACCATGGATCTGCTGATCCACAAAAAATTTGGATTTGACCTTGCTGGTGATCAAGGCATCGTTGGCCAATTCGCTGGGACTGACATATTGGACGCGCAGTTCGGAGCGCACATCCACCACCCCCCTGGTCTCCCGGGCGATGCGAATGGCCTCATCCACCTCTTCCTGGTTGATCGCCGAACCGGTCAACAACACCTTGCCATTCAAAACAGAGACCCCCACATTGCCCACCCGCACCAGGTCACTTTGTACATAGCGACTGCGAATTTTCATCGCCACCCAGGAATCTTCCACCTGACTGGTCATATCGCGATCCTGCCCCACCACATTGGTGGTGGCCGCCATGCCACCACCAATCACCATCGGGACACAACCCGACAAACAAGAGAGTGCCAGAAGCCCCAACAGGTGACGTTGTATCATTGTTTTCATATTCTTATCTCCTACCCCAAAACGACATGATCCCCATTCGACCATTACCAACCGGGACGAAAGGCATCGGCAATCACCTCCACGCGCCAGGATGGCCCAGTCTTCCAAATCAAAACGGCATCAAAACGACAGGGCAGATCCGCATACCCCGGATGCCGTTGCAAATAACCCGCTGCCAGCCGGATCAAACGGCTCTGCTTGCGGACATGAATGGATTCACCCGGATGCAACCCCTCCGTCCCCTGGCGGGATTTTACCTCACAAAAGACCAGGGTTTCCCCGTGCATGGCCACCAGATCCAATTCACCCCGCACCGAACGAACATTGCGTTCCAAGATGCGATAACCTATTCCTTGCAAATATTGTTCCGCAACCTTCTCGGCCTGAGTACCCAGCACCTTGCGCCCATCGTTCATGGAGGTTCCACCCCCGGATCATCCGCATCCAACCCGCAGGATTCGGAACCATCTTCCTCCTTTTGTTTGTTTTTTTTGTCCAATGCCATTTTGTACAACCGGGATCTGGGCAGCCCGGTCATCTGAGCCATCTGTTGTGTGGCCGCCCGCATCCCCCTCCCCTCCGCCAGGATTTGCCCCAGCAAGGCGTCCGAAACCGTCGGCAAACCCGTTTCCGCCTCCCGCCCCTTCAAAACCAGGACCATTTCGCCCCGAGGCGGGTGGGTCTGAAACTGTTCTGCCAATTCACTGACACGGCCACGGTGCCAGGTTTCAAACAGCTTGGTCAACTCGCGGGCCACCACCGCCGGACGATGGCCACATCCCGCCTGCTGCAACGCCACCAAGGTGGCCACCAACCGCAGAGGAGATTCAAACAGGACGACCGTCCGTTCCTCGGCAACGATTTCGGCCAGGCGTTCGGCCCGAACCTTGCCCTTTCTCGGCAGGAATCCTTCAAAAACAAACCGATCCAACAAAAACCCAGACCCGGACAGTGCCGTCACCACCGCCGATGCACCGGGCAAAACCTCCAGGTCAATCCCCTCTGCCACCACGGCCCGGATCAACGGCAAACCCGGATCGCTGATGCCCGGTGTGCCGGCATCCGTCACCAGGGCCATGCGCGCCCCTTGCCGCAACGCCTGCAAGAGACCCGGCAGACGATGGGCCGCATTATGATCGTTAAAACTGGTCATGGGGGTGGCAATGGCATACCGCGCGCACACAATATGGGTGTGACGGGTATCCTCTGCCAAAATACGATCCACCTCCTGCAATACCCGGACGGCACGAAAGGTCATATCATCCAGGTTGCCGATCGGGGTCGGAACAATGTATACTTTGCCAACGGTCACTGTTTGCACATCCACCTGAGTTGGGGAAAAATGGCTCGAAAATGCGCTCCTGTCGGGAAAGATACGCTGATCCCGTCTCAAACACCATCCCGCTTCGTCAACCCGCACCCACATCCGACCCGGACGGTGGGAATTGCCCTGTTGCTCGTGGCGGGGATCCTCCAGGGTTGTGCCGGGCAGAGTCCCGTCCATCCCGCCGCCCCGGTGCTCCCCCGCCCTGTGCCGCAAAAACCGATCGTCAGTTCCACTCCCGTTCGGCACATGGCACCGCAACCAGCGGACGAGGGATCGTTGCATGTGGTCACGGAACCGCCTCCAGCGGCTCCCAAACCCCAGACGCCCAGAACAATATCCCGCCAGGGGGAGAACGAGGCGGAAGCCACCCTCCTCCAGGGCGAAATGTTGCTCTCCCAGGGGATGATCCTGGAGGCCTGGCAGCAATGGGCACCGGTGGCACAAGGATCGAACACCATGACGGAATCCCTCTATGCGGATAACGCCTGGCGTCTTTTGTTTGACTCCTATTTCAAACAGGGAAACCGTGACAACACACCCTATTTTCTGAAAGAAATTGCCAATATTGAGCCAACGGCCAACCAGCACCACCTCCTCCAGGATCTGCTCAACCGGCAGCCACGGGAGCGGCTGAACATCCTGTTGCAGTGCCAACCACCGGCATCGACCCTGACACCGATCCTCCAACGGGCACTCTCCAGTTCCTCGATGGTGGTCAGACCGGAGGGTGAGATACTGCCGTTCGCCATGCCGCCCACCACACCGATCGCGCCGATCGCGCCAGTCGCGTCTGCGATCGCCGCCGCACAACCGATGGGACCGGGAATCAATACGGCTGGAACAGTGCCGCCATCATCGAGTGCCATGCCCGGTACCGGTTTGAAAATCGGGCTGTTGCTCCCTCTCAGCGGCAAATGGACCAGCATGGGGGAACATTTGCGCCGGGCCGCCAAAAAGGCACTGGCCGACTATCCCGCCGTCCCCATACAGTTGCAGATTGCCGACAGCGGCGACTCGGTTGAGAGCAGCCGCAAGGCCATGAATGACCTGGCGGCGCAGCAGGTGGATGTGGTGGTTGGTCCGGTCTTTTATGCCACTGTGCAACCGGCGATCGAAGTGGCCTCGGCCCACCATATACCGATCATCACCTTGAACCCGCAAAGGGATTCCGATCCATCGATTCCTGGGGTCTTTTCCAACGCCTTTCAGCCGGAACAACAGGCCAAAATCATGGCCCGGTATGCCGTTCTGGAGAAAAAATATGGCCGTATCGCCATTCTGGCACCGGAATCCGAATATGGGCGTGGGGTGGCCAAGACCTTCAGCGACGAGGTCCAGTCTCTGGGTGGAAAGCTGGTCCGTGCCACCTATTTTCCCCCGGATGCCGCCGATTTTTCCCCCTGGCTCAAGAATTTGGGATCCCAGTTTGATGCCCTCTTTTTGCCCGCTTCGGCCAAACAGGTCCGTCTGATCGCGCCACAAGCGGCCTTCTCCCAGTCCGGAAACACCAAGGTGGCCTTGCTGGGCACCGCACTCTGGAACAGTCCTGAACTGTTGAGCGAAGGGACGGACTTTCTGGAGGGTGCCATCTTCTGCGATATGGATGCCGTAGCCAAAGAACGGTTTCGTCAATCCTTCCACCAGACGTGGGAAGAGGATCCCAGCACGTTGGCCACCCTCGCCTATGATGGCGTGGCGGTCATGGCGCAACTGATGCAGGCACAACAACAGGGGGGGGGCGATTGGCGCACGGCATTGACACGCACCGCCGGTTTTCAGGGGGCCAACGGTCCCGTGCGGTTTTTGAACAATGGTCAGAGCCGCAGGGCCTACCTGCTGTTCCAGATTGAAAATGGCCAGATCCGCCCATTGCACCCGGTCCAGGATTCCCTGGCCATTCCGTAATGGCTGGTTTTTTGGTCCGATGGGCAAATCGGTTTTGCAAAACGCGGGAAACTGTGTTACAAGGTGGTGCAGTTTCTGATCGACAGGGGCCGTTCCCTGTCTCAAAGATTTTGCATATATTCAACAATCAAGGAGAACTCGGTTATGGCGATTACTCAAAGCTTTGCCATTGAGCTGTTGGCGGGCGAAACATTGAAAGTGGCCGGTCCCGGTTTTGTGGAATTCAGCGCAGCCGAAGCAGTACCGGCCAAGCTGGCCGCCGGAACCAAAGGCGCGGCCGCCGCCACAACCCAGATCGGAGCCGGTACGGGCAAGGCCGTCATCCAGACAGGGATCGACCCCACTCTGATCACCACCGCCGGTTCCAAGGCAGCGGCCGGGACCATTTGGAACGGCAAGGGCTTGAGCCTGGGGTTGGGATTGGGGCTGGGGGCCTGGGGGCCGGTCCTGCTGGCCACGGCGGTGACGGTGGGCGGATATGTCTATTGGAAGAAAAAGCAGTCTGCCAAAATCTGGCCGTTCTGACCGTTCGGATGCCGTTTGGATGCCGTTTGGATGCCGTTTGGATGCCGCAGATTGAAATCTGGATGTCTTTTGGGGGGTGGCGGGAAACCGCTTCCCCCTTTTTTTTTTATGAATTCTGAAATTCAAGGGACGGTGCGACTCGATGCCGGTTGCAGGAGGAAAAAGTGACCTGGTCCTCCACGTCCAGAGAGGCTGATCCATGGACAGGGGGCAAATTTTGCCGCACCACCCCCTCCTCCCCGGCAAAAAAGGTCAGGAGTCTGGCTCCTTACCGCGAGGCCCCGGACATGGCCATTTTTTGCATGGCGTCTGAAGAGATGGTCACCCGATAGGCCGACGAGGAACGGACCGCCCGATCGGTCTCCACCTCGCGCTGTACCATTTTGTTGTCCCTCTGGGGCCTGACAATCCCCTGGCTGCTGGTATCCCTGCTCTGCTGTTGCAGGCTGGAAGCCGTCTTGACGACTTGATTGACGAGATAATCGGCGATACTGGCGATGCTCACGGGCGGATCCTCTGACGGATGAATGGTGTCGTGGCGTCTGGGTCATCCACGTACCTCATGTCAAAGCAATCTCTGTGCCGACCAACGATGGAAAAAAATGCCGTACCAGGCCAGATGGAAGGGGTGGCGGTGACAGGGTGAATTTGTTCCAGGCAGGAAACGATGCAGAATCATGGAGGTACTGTTTTCGTCTGGACATCGCCGACCGACTCTGGTACAAACGTCTGACGTAAACATCTTTCGGGTGGATCG
>CAIWLA010000459.1 GCA_903913345.1 uncultured Magnetococcales bacterium
ATCCAGTCGGGCGGACACATCGTTGTCATCCAGGATGCTGATGTGCTCCACTTCATCCATGCTTTTTTGGAATCGCTCCCCGACCATACGGGGTTGCATAAATGGAATCGGCTTGCTCATGCTGTTACCTCCTTCAGCAAAACGAGGATCTTTTCCTCCCGCTTTTTGACAGGGTTTGTCCCGTCCCCGCTTTGTGCCGTCACCGCCGCGCCACCACCACCCGTCGATCATCCTCATGAATCACCCGCATGGGCAGGCCGAGGGTGCGCCATTTGGCAAAATCGTTCCGCTCGAAGACCGCCACCGCCTGTTTTTCCGCCAGCCATCGCTGTTTGAACCGGTCGGCATCGGCGATCCATTGGTCCGGATCCTGCTGAATGCCGAAGGCCAGTTCCCCCTGGTAGCGGACCAGAATCACCGTCCGATTCAGGTAGAAAGGCAACGACTGGAAATAATTGTTGACCGCATAGACCGGGGTATCGGGACCGCCAACGGCGGCAACGGCCTGGGCGGCCTCCCGGCTGGAGTTGCTGGGGGAAAAGGCGTGTGCCCCCCAGGCGATACATTGAAAGGCGACCAGAGAGGCCACCGCCAGGGCGGTCAGGGCGACGGCTCCCCGACAACGCCACCACAGGGAGATCCCCACCGCCACCGCCAACACCGAAGCGGCCCCCAGCAACCAGGGACGGGCCTCCCACATCATGGCCACCGGATGCCGGGAATCGGCAAACAGATCCACGTGGATGCCGCCCACCAGAAACAAGCCTGCCAGGATGGCCACCAGCCGGGTCTCCCAGCCGACGAGGATACCGTCTCTCTTTTCCATCGCCAAATGACGACCCATGAGGAGGGCCAGGGCCGGAAACAGAGGCAAAATATACGGGATCAACTTGGAGTGGGAGATGGAAAAAAAGAACAGGATAAAGAGGATATAGACCCACAACAGGCGCACCGGATCAAAGCCGCCCTCCCCCTTGCGCCAGGAAAAACCGGGCCGGAACAAGACCGCCAGGGCACGATGGGTCCAGGGCAGGGTGCCCAGGATCAAGACGCCGATAAAATACCACCACGCCCCGGTCCGGCCATGGACGGAGGTGGTATACCGTTCCAGATGTTCGTGAATAAAGAAAAAATGGGCGAACCCCGGATTGGCCAGACTGACCTCCACGAACCAGGGGGCGGTCAGGGCCAGAAAGAGGGGGATTCCCCATCCCAGGTGCAGGTGACGCCAGAGGGTCCAATCCCGCTGCCAAAGGGTATAGAGCACCAGCGTGGCACCGGGCAGGAACAGTCCGATAATCCCCTTGCTCAGGCAGGCGGCGGCCAGGGCGGCCCACCCCAGGAGCATCCAGGTGCGGCAGCCACCGGGATCCGTCACCCGGCGCGCCTGGGCCAGCAACAGGGCACCCATCCCCACCATCAGAAAGAACGAAACGGCCATGTCCAAGGTATTGAAATGACCCATGGCAACATACAGCAACAGGCTGGTCAGGGTCAGGCCGGCATACCAGCCCGCCGCCGCCCCGAACAGCCCGCCGCCCACCCGGATCACCCACAGGATGCCGACAAAGCCGGTGAGGGCGCACCACAGCCGGGAGGTGGCCGCACTGCTCCCCAGCACCCGGTAAAAGGCCGCCGTCGCCCAGTATTGCAGTGGGGGTTTTTCAAAATAGCGGAAACCGTCCAGGCGGGGGGTGAGCCAGTTGCCGGTCGTGGCCATCTCCCGGGGAATTTCGGCGTAGCGTCCCTCGTCCGGTTCGTTCAGATCCCGGTATCCCAGCCACGCAAACCAGATCACCCCCAAAACCAGGAGCACGAGCAGGGACCGGGAGGGCCTTTCCCGCTGGGTGACAACCCCGTTTGTCGATTCCGTCATCTCCACGCCTTCCCAATGGCCGCTTGGCCGCAGCCTTCCAGAGAAATCCGTATGCCATGGGGAAAAATACACGAAGCCCAGCGTGGAAGTCATCTGAAAAAATATATTTTCCGCCATGGGGCCAACCTGGGGGAAAGTCAGGCGGGATTCCGGGAAAAGAGGCAGGGCCATCGCATGGGACGGAGAAGGAAAAAAGCAAAAAAACCCACAAACATTTCTGTTGTGGGTTTTCTGTGTCCGTCCTTCCCGTTGACGGCCTGTTCTGTTACCCTGCTGGAAGCTCAATTCCAACCGTCCGCACACGCCTAAACGGCCCGTGTGGCCGGCAAAGTGCGGACGGCAATAGTAGGCCGCACGGGAAGAAGGAGATGCGCAATGATGCGGAAACTCATCATATACGCCATCCTGGAGCTGTTGGAGCGGCTCTGGGATGTGATCGTTGATCTACTGATCAGGGCTTAACCAACGGCCAGCCGGGTTTGCCGCTCGATTGGCCACTCTCCACATGCTCACAAATTTTCCGATGATACGCAAGCAAAAACTGTCGAAGGCCCAGAAAATGGCCGCGCAAGAAATAAAGAATGACCGCCCCAATCAGGGCAGGTTGAAAACATTCCGCGCCAATCTGGCCATCGATGCCGCGCAGATCATGCCTGGGATAAACCGGCTTTTCGCTGAAACGACCGAACCGCTTCCCAAAAAACAACAATATCCCCCTACATCCGCCACGCCCGCAACACCGCACAGACCCGTCCCACATGGCACCGGCATTTTTCTTCGTCCGCTGGCGAGATCCCCTCGTTCTGCATCCGACACAGATCGGTATGGTCGCCGGTGCCGTGGGGCACCGACTGCAATACCTGACGCAGAGCCATGGCCATGCCCCGACAGGTTTCGACCTGGGCCAAGGCCGCTTCGAGCGGGGTCATGGCAGAATCGCCAGCAGGGCATCCACCACCCGATCCTGTTCATCCGTGGTCAAAAAGGGATGCATGGGCAACGAGAGCACCTCCTGGGCCGCCTGGGCCGCCACCGGGAAGGCCTCTGGCCGATGACCAAGATGGGCAAAGACCGGTTGTTGATGCAGGGGGGCGGGATAGTGAATGGCCGTGGGAATACCCGCCGCCGTCAAATGGTGCTGCACGGCCTCCCGCTGGGTGGTCCGAATGGTAAACTGGGCATAGACGCTCAACTGATCCGGCAGCGACACCGGAAGACGCACCCGACCGGCCAGACGGCTCCGGTAATAATCAGCCACCCGCTGCCGGGCGGCGATTTCGGCCTCAAAATGGGGCCATTTGGCCAACATGATCGCCGCCTGCAGGGTGTCCAACCGCCCGTTGAACCCCAATACCGCATGTTGATACCGGGCCACCTGGCCATGTTCCCGGATGACCCGCAACCGCTCCGCCAACGCCCCATCGTTGGTGAAGACCATGCCGCCGTCTCCCCCACACCCAAACGGCTTGGCCGGGAAAAAGGAGGTGACCCCGGCGGTGCCCAGGCTGCCGGAACGCCGCCCCCGATAAACGGCCCCGAATGATTGACACCCATCTTCCAGAGACAACAGGCCGTGCTGACTGGCCACGGCCTGGATGGCATCCCAATCGGCACATTGGCCATAGAGATTGACCGGCATGATGGCACGGGTCCGGGCAGTGATCGCCGCCGCCAACTGTACGGGATCCAGGTTCAGACTTTCCGGGTCCACATCCACAAAGACCGGCTTGGCCCCCAGCAGGGCAATCACCTCGGCGGTGGCGATAAAGGTGAAGGGCGTCGTGATGATTTCATCCCCCGGCGCAATCCCCCAGGCCATCAAGACCGCCAGAAGACCATCGGTGCCCGATGAATAACCCACCGCATGGTCCACCCCGACAAAACGGGCCAACTCGGCCTCCAGTTTGGCTACCTGCGGCCCATTGATAAAACAGGCCGACTGCATCACCTCCTGAACCGCCGCATCAATGGCCTCCCGATAGGCCAGATACTGGGCCTGCAAATCAATAAAACGCATCTTCTTCTCTCCCTTGTCAGAGATCCGGCCGTTTCACGGCACCGGAAACAGGCTCTCATTTTCCATCAGTTGATCGATCGTTTCCCGACGGCGCACCACGGCAAAGCGGTCGCCGCGCACCATCACCTCTGCCACCCGTGGCCGGGTGTTATAGTTGCTGCTCATGGTAAAACCGTAGGCCCCCGCCGAACGGACCACCAGCAGATCCCCCTCCTGAAAGGGAGGCAACAACCGGTCATGGGCTAAAAAGTCGCCCGATTCGCAGATCGGTCCCACCACCTCGGTCAGCCGTTCCTCCTGGCCAAACCGCCGAGCCACCGGCAAAATGGTATGGTAGGCATTGTACAACGCGGGGCGGATCAGATCATTCATCCCCGCATCGAGAATGACAAAGAGCTTTTCCTCGCCCTCCTTGACATACTCCACCCGTGCCACCAGCACCCCGGCATTGCCGGCGATCACCCGGCCCGGTTCCAGAATCAGGGTGCCATGGCGTTTGGCAAACGGACTGGTGGCCAATTCGGCCAGCAGGGCACCGGCATAGATGCCTGGATGGGGCGGCATCCGTCCATCCTCGTAGGGAATGCCCAAACCACCCCCCAAATCCAGGTAGCGCAACAGAATGCCCTCCCGTTCCAGCCCTTTCAGCAGGAGCAAAACCCGACGCGATGCATCGACAAAGGGTTCCAGCGCGGTCAACTGGGAGCCGATATGGCAATCCAGCCCCAGTACCTCCAGATGGGGCAGACGGGCCGCCTCCCGGTACAGATCCAACGCCTGCCGGTAGGGGATGCCAAACTTGTTGCGGCGCAGGCCGGTGGAGATATGGGGATGGGTCTGGGGGTCCACATCGGGATTGATGCGGAGGGCCACAGGGGCCTTGCGTCTCAGCTGGCCAGCCAGCCCGTTGAGGCGGTGCAATTCGTCCCTGGACTCCACATTGAACAGCAGAACGCCATATTCCAGGGCGGCGCGCATCTCGGTGGCGGTCTTGCCCACGCCGGAAAAGACGATCCGCTCCGGTGGACAACCCACCCGTTGTGCCCGTGCCAGCTCGCCACCGGAGACAATATCAAACCCCGCGCCCTGGCGAACCAGGGCATCCAGCACCGCCAGATTGCTGTTGGCCTTGACCGAATAGCAAATCAGGTGGGGAAAGCTGGCAAAGGCCTCCTCGAAGACCTCGAAATGGTGGCGCAGGGTCGCTTCGGAATAGCAGTAGAAGGGGGTTCCCACCGCCTGGGCAATCTGATCCAGGGGAACCTGTTCACAAAACAGTCGATTTTCCCGATAAAAAAAATGGTCCATACCGGCTCCGTGGTGCTATCCAAAGGATCGACAGGGGACTATGGTTTAGGAGGCTATTCAAAATAACTTGCACATCTTGCTTGTCTTTTGGTCCGCCCGCGTCGTTGCGGCAGTGCTCACATACTGGTAGTATGCGCACCCTGCCGCGCCTAGCGGGCGAACCAAAATCCGGCGCAATCTGTACAACTTGTTTTGAATAGACTCCTTACCCGCCGGGCGAAGCAAACGGCAGATGCTCCTCCTTGACGGGTGGCTGACCGGGCAGATTGAGGCCATCCCGGCCTTTGTAGCCGCAACCGGCCAACACCCAGGCCGACAACAACAACGGCAGCAGCAGACGCAGCAAAAAAGGCATGGTGTGGACTCCCCAGGCGAAGCGGTATGGATCTCCCGATCCTACAGCCGTTGTACCTCTTTCAGCAACGCATCCGAGGGATGCAGGTTGGCCTCGGCCATGGGATAGAGCATTTGCTCCTCTTTGACGTTGTGCTGTTGCATGACAAACAACAGGGTGCCGCCGGTCTTCAACATCAACCCGGCATTGCCCGTCTCGGCGGCCTGATCCATCTGGCGCATCAGGCCACGCATCTGCTCGTGCTCAGAGCGCATGACCATGGTCGGACCCTGGCGCATCCCGGTCCGGTTTTCGAAGGCGGGAAACAGCCCTTCCTCCTCCATCCGAAAATGGTGGTGCATGGCCACCAGAAAACGGCGGCCAATCCGGGCCATGGCAACGGTATCATCCTCGTTGGCGGCATTTTCCGCCTCGGCATAGAGGGTATCGCACCGGTGATGATCACGGCTGAAAAAACCGATAATGGTATTATTGCGGGGATTCGGCTCCAGGCGGACCAACTCGGCCAGCCAAACCTCCGGCCCCTCCTCCAGCGGACGCCAATCAAACTGGCCCCACCGTTTTTCCTGCAAACCGGGGAGGAGATCATCCCACCGGGGTCCGGTCTGCACCGCCAGTGCGCCTCCGACCGCCAAGCCATCCAGGGCGGCCAATAATTGATCCAGCCGTTGCTCGGCCGGGGTACTGGTTGTATTCAATATCTCAACGGTGGACATGCGTCTCTCTCTGCGCTGCGGGTTGAGGGCTGGAATTCAGCCCAGACAAGGGTCCACTGTAACAATATTCTCGCCTTCTTGCCAGGGAAGATGGCGCACGGACCGCTCGACTGCGAAAAAGGCACCGGGCCTGGGGTGGTTTGTGCACCGCTTGCGTGTCTGGATGAGTTTGTAGTAACGTGCCTGCATTATCCACGGGAATGGAGGTGCCGCCATGACAATCACCACCCTGTCCAGTCGCCAGTTCAACCAGGATGCCAGCAAGGCCAAGAAAGCGGCGATGGCTGGACCGGTGTTCATCACGGATCGTGGCCGACCGGCGCATGTACTACTGACGTTCGACGCATACAAGAAGATCACCGGTGATCGTACCAGGATCGCCGATCTGCTGGCGATGCCTGGCATCGAAGAGATTGAATGGAAGATCCCGCCGTTGCGCGATTTGGCACAACCGGCCGATTTATTTTGATGTACCTGCTCGACACCCATATCGTGTCCGAGTTGCGAAAAATCCGTTCTGGTCAAGCGGATCGTCACGTTGCGAAGTGGGCTGACGGGGTAGAAACCGCTGATTTATACCTGTCCGTGATCACCATCCAGGAGTTGGAAATCGGCGTCTTGTTGATCGAACGTCGGGACCCATCTCAGTGGCTGAATATCAAGGAGCTTGCCGAGAAACTTCTTAAACCAATCAACAGGGTTGTCGGCGTCAAGTATTATACGGCGCGTGTTTCTGGTCGTATCGACCCGACAGCACCAGCACGACAACAGCTTTATCTCGATGCGCTTCATACGGTGTCAGAAATCACCGTACATATGGGATCCGTCCTATTATCACAAAAATTTGCTGGCTTGGTTAACCAAAAAATTCTGAATAATGCAAGCTGTTGGTATGTGATGGATTTTTTGTTTTCGTAAAACTGTTCACGGTACCGCGTGATGTAGCTGTTGACTTGGGTTTGACTCCCGTCTCGTCGGCAATGGCTCTTACGGAAGGTTCTCTGACATTCTCTGTTACTGTTTGTCAAATTCAAGGGTGCCACTCATCCTGCCTTGCATGCGCCCTCCTCCTGTCCAAGGACTCGCTTCACGGTGGCTGGCCAGACTTCCTGGGTGGAATACACTGCTGGAGTCACGATGGATCCGCCAGCACGCTATCCAGGGTTGGGGCATCCAGGATTCGGAGACTCCACTCCTCCAGCGCGGCTGGTTTGGCCTGAGCGATCTTTTCCTTGGCCCATTTAGGCAGGTCACCGAATCGGCGTTGCAGTAGATTCGTCAACATCTCCGCCTTGCCTTTCTGCTCACCGATTTGCTCACCTTCCTGACGGCCTTCCTGACGGCCTTTCTCCTTGCCTTCCATCCGTCCTTGTTCGGCCGCCCCCCGCGCATCCGCGATGGCGATACCGGCCTTGTCGTACATTTCCAACTCCTCAGCCGTCATGTTGGCCACCATGGCCATCTCAAAGGCGTGGCGGAATGGGGCCGCACTCAGTTTCTCAGGCACATTTTGCAGGGATCCGGCACACTTGATGAAGTAGATCCATTTGTCGAGCACATCATCCAGATCCTCCAACGGCTTCGTGAACTTGGGAAGCTCAACGAAGAAGAGCAGGATTTCCTGCAGGTAAGACTGCCCTGTAATGGTCTCCCGTGACTCGTGTCGTGAGACGCAGTGGTCAAAGCCATCGAACAGGACAAAATCGGTAATGGTAATGGCTATCACTTGGTTCAGCCTGGGATAGTCCTCGCCCCGCTCTATCTGGTGCGCATATGCCTTGGCGGCGTTGTACTGGATCCGCTTCAAGAAGGCGGCCACCTTCTGAACTTGCATCTCTACGATGTAGGAAACCCCACGATGGTCCCGGCACTTGACGTCCAGGATGGAATATTTTAGCTCCCGGATTTTGGGGGCCAGGAAGGGGTCGAGGATGGTCAACTCGGCGATGCGCCGATCACCCTTCAGTCCCAGGAGACTTTCCAAGAAACTGACGAGGACGTCTTTGGCACTCTCGCTGCCGAAGATCTTCTTGAACGCGAAGTCGATGCGTGGATCGATGAATTTCATGGCCGTTCCCCTGTCCGATGCGGTGACAACAAAATCACCGGGCCAGTGTACCTCCTTGGCGGGCGAAATGCCACCTCGATTTTGGGGAAACCACAAAACTATTATGGTCCCCAATTTTCAGACAGTGTGATAAGCTCTGAACCATCTACCAATCAGTGAGAGTAAGCACACTTTTCGATGGCAAACAGCCCATTACTGAGCACGTTATATGATGGGTGCCATGATTCCCCATCAAAAAGCGTGATCAAAGGTTTTCTTTGGCAAACCAAAAAGTTGGTGTCATAGTGGAGGTCTTGAACTGTCGGACATCCACAAGGAGGACAACAATGCCAGCCAATCCCATCAAAGATCCCGCCTTCTTTTCTCTGTTGCTCAAAATCGATAGAGCCACCGCAGACGAGCTGCGCCAAAAGGGGTGCCCAGAGTGTGGCGGCCCGCTCCATTGGGCAAACTACGCACGATCCCCACGTGGACTCCCCACGGGGTGTGGTACGGAACACTCGACCCGCTTGAGCCTCTGTTGTGGACGAGAGGGATGTCGCAAACGCCTTACCCCGCCATCTGTGCGCTTCCTCGGCCAAAAGGTTTATGTCGGCGCAGCAGTGGTTCTGTATTCGGCTATGTGTCACGGGATCACGCTGACCCGTATTGACCAATTGCACCATCTGTTCGGTGTGGGCCGCCAAACCCTGGTCAGTTGGCGCAAGTGGTGGCTGAACGACTTCGTCAGTAGCCGATTCTGGAAGTGGGGAAAAGGCAGGCTATCTTCCCCTCCCGATACGACAAATATGCCAGTCTCCCTCCTGGAGCGATTTGCCGGAACGCTATCGGAGCGGATTGTACAACTGCTGCGATTTCTTGCACCCATGACCGGCACACCAGCACCAAGTAGTCACGCATTTTGATGGAGGTATTGGCCACGCAGAAGATGATCACCAGCCACCCAGTCCGGCAGACTGCTCGCTCTTTTGCTCGGAAAACACGCCCAGTGGACCGGTAAACGCACAAGCGACAGATGCATATTCCGCCATCCCTCACCAGACTGCGGGATGGGGGGTGGTAGTGTTGCGCCGTTTGCACCTGGTTCAACGCGGCTACCAGCGAGACGCCGGGATAGAACCCTCGCCTGCGGGCAGTGAGCTACGACTAAAAACGAACCCGGATGGATACAGACGGAAGATCTTGTTCCACCATCCTTATTGGCGCGTCATGGATAGCGACGCCAGATGTGACAGGGACTGAGTGCGTGGCGTCCAATGGGCTTTCATCTCTCCCCCCTGGGGGGGGCGTGTGGTTCATTTTGCCTGCGGAGACCCATCAAATATCTTGCTCATATGTCCCTCAAATAGCGTGCTTACGCTCAATGTTGCTCATATCCACTCCTTCTGATTGGTAGATGGTTCAGAGCTTATCACACTGTCTGAAAATTGGGGACCATAATAGGCATCAAACGCGTGCATTGCGCTTTTCCTCCTGCTGTTTCATCCATCCCCCCAGCATCCGCCTGGGTTCATCACCAACCCCATTTTTTCCAGATGCCCGGTCATCAACCCCGCAACGTCGCGCCAAACTGTTCCTGCATCCGAATCACAATCCGTTCGGTCACCCCCTGGGCCTCCCCGTCGGTCAAGGTGCGATCCTCCGCCTGCAAGAGCACCCGTACCGCCAGACTTTTGCAACCCTCCGCCAAAGGCGGACCCATATAGAGATCAAACAGGGCCACCGAGCGAATCAGGAGAGGCTCCACCTGGCCGATGGCCGTCAGCAAGGCCGCGCTGGGCACCGTCTCGGCCACCACAAAGGCCAAATCCCGCTCCACGGTGGGAAAACGGCTGGCCACTCCAGGTGCCGCCGCCGCCGGCTTCGCCTGGGCCATGGCCTCCGCTTCCAGCTCAAAAAGCTGAACATCCTGAGGCAGATCCATCTGTGCCCGCCGGGCAGGATGGAGCGTGCCGATCCAGCCCAATGGGCGATTTTCCGCACTCAGAATAACGGCCTTGCGACCGGGATGGAGAAAATCGGGACCGCCCGCCTCAAAGCGCACCCCCTCCCAGCCCATCCGCCGCAACAGGGTTTCCAGATCCCCCTTGAGATCAAAAAAATCGGCCTCACGGGGCAAAACATGCCAGCTGCGTTCGTGCAACGGACCCGAAAGCAGACCCGCCAACCGTTGGGATTCCTGCAATCCCCCCTCGGCGGTCGGCAAAAAGACCCGGCCCATTTCATACAGGCGCAGGCGCAGATTGCCCCGATCCAGATTGCGCTGGGCGTTATCCACCAACCCCGCCGCCAGCCCGGTACGCAGCACCGCCTGATCCGCCGAAATGGGATTGAGCAACGCCGTCGCCGTCACGGTCGGCTCAAACATGTGTTGCCGCTCGACACCGACAAAGGCATAGTTGATCGCCTCCAGATAGCCCAACCCGCCGAGCAGGTGATGCACGGTCTCGATGGTCCGCTCCAGGGGGTCGATCTCCTGGGCATTGATCTCCAGACGGGGCAGGCTGGTTGGCACCCGGTCATAGCCGTAAAGACGAATCACCTCCTCCAGCAGATCCTCTTCCCGGCGCAGGTCGTGGCGATGGCTGGGGGGTTGAAAGGTCAGGCCCTCCCCCGCCTCGCCCACCAACCGGCAGCCCAGATGGCCCAGCATGGCGGTCATCTGGGCCGGGGTCAGGGCAATCCCGCCGAGACGGTTGATCCGTTGGGGACGCATGGCCACCGGTGGCGGCAGGGACCAACTGCCCGCATCCACCCAGGTGATCGGTCCCGCATCGCCCCCGGCCAGGGTCAAAATCCAGTGGGTCGCCCGATCCAGGGCCAGGAGCAACCCGTCCGGGTCGGTGCCCCGCTCAAAACGGTAGCGGGATTCGCTGGTCAGCCCCAAACGACGACCGGTACGGGCAATGCGGAGCGGCTCAAAATAGGCGGCCTCCAGAAACAAATCGGTCGTCTCCGCCGTCACGCCACTCTCTTCCCCGCCCATGATCCCCGCCAGGGCCAAAACCCGCCCGGTATCGGCAATCACCGTCATCTCCCCATCCAGCAGACGGTCCACCCCGTCCAGGGTGCGCAAAACCTCTCCGGGCCGGGCGCGCCGCACCTGGATCGGCAGTTGCAACCGGGCCAGATCAAAGGCATGGAGCGGCTGATTGAGATCCAGCAGGATATAATTGGTGATATCCACCACATTGTTGATGCTGCGGAGGCCCACCGTCTCCAGGCGCAGGCGCAACCATTCCGGGCTGGGCTGGATGCGCACCCCCCGCACGATCCGCCCCGCATAGCGCGGGCAGCCATCGGCATCCTCAATCTGCACCATGGCCGGGTTGGCATTCGTCTGGGGGATCTCCACCGGCAGCGGTTGCAAAGCGGTCTGGGTGAGGGCCGCCAATTCCCGGGCAATGCCCCGCACCCCCAGGCAATCGCCCCGATTGGGGGTCAGGCTCAGTTCAAACAGATAATCGTCCCGCCCCAACACCTCGGTCAGGGGGAGGCCACTGGCGGTGGCGGGCGGCAGGATGAGGATACCCTCGGACGGTCCCGGCAGCCCCAACTCCGCACGGGAACAGAGCATTCCGTCCGATCGCTGGCCGCGCACCAGGCTGCTCTGGATGGTCAAACCATTGGGCAGATGGGCACCGATACGGGCCACGGCGACGACATCGCCCTCCCGGTGGTTGGTCGCCCCACAGACGATGGTCAAGGATTCCGTCCCCACCTGCACCTGGCAGAGGGTCAACCGGTCGGCCTGGGGATGGGGAGCCACCGACCGCAACACCCCGGTCTGTACCTGTTCCAGACCCAGGCTCAAATCGGTCAACCCCTCCAGTTCCAGACCGGCCAGGGTCAGCCGTTCCCCAATGGCCTGGGGAGAGAGATCGGTCAACAGGTGCTGCAACAACCAACGGTGGGTAAATTTCATGGGCTTTCATCATCCAGATTCGAGACAAACAGGCACAATGCCATCGGCATATCAACGCGCTACACTGTAGCCAGTCAAACCCCACGGCGCAAGGGGCGTGATCTTTGCGAATCATACCCTTTGGGTGGAAAGGCATGATACAATGGACGGCATCATTGACACCCCATCCACTGCCACCCACAGGAGAGACCTTGATGCTGGGAAAACTCCGCACCCGGTTGTTCAATCTGTTATTGGGACGCAAGCGCGAGGCCTATCATCAGCGGAAAGGCGACCAGTTCCGACAAAAAAACGGCCAACGTCCCGAAGTGACCACCACGGACAGGGGGTTGCAATGGGAGGTGTTGCAGGCGGCGGAGGGGCCAAAACCGGGTTTCAGCAGTCATGTGGTGGTCCACTACCGGGGGACGCTGGTCAACGGGGTCGAGTTCGACAGCTCCTACGCCCGCCAGGCACCCCTGGCGATTGGCCTGTTGGATGTCATATCGGGTTGGCGGGAGGGGTTGCAATTGATGTCCGTGGGGAGTCGCTACCGTTTCGTCATTCCCCCGGAGATGGCCTATGGCAATGGCGGTGCGGGCCTGTTGATCCCCCCCGCTTCCACCCTGATTTTTGAGGTGGAATTGCTTGAAATCGGCGCGGAGCGATAAATCCAAACCCCCCTCCTTTTTTTAAAAATCCTTTTAATTGTCAGGGGTCCAGGGGGATTATCCCCCTGGTGGGGTCCAGGGGCAACGCCCCTGGCGGGGTTCGGGGCAGAGCACCGCTGAACAAAACGAGAATCCTCAAAGTTACTTACCCAAATGACCCCACACATCCGGGGCGGTCCCGTTCAGCAGGGCATGGCAATTGTCGCATCGGCCCTGGAGGTCATCCAGAGCCTTGAGTACCGGTTCCGGCTTGCCCCCCTTTTCCACATGTTGGATGGAAACCTGCAAGAGGGTCTTCATGGATTTCTGGCACTGATCGGCCATCTCTTCAAAAGTGCTGGCCTGGATGGTCGTGCCATCCGCCTTTTTTTTCTGCAGAAAGGTCGCCTCGACGGCGTGCCAGTCCATGGGACCGAGCAGGCCGAAGGTGTTGTGCAGAAGCATGGCGTGTCTGGCCAGGTTGCGGCTATACTTGAAATCCTGGGTCGCCAGTTCGCGAATGGTATCGGCCTGCAACCGCAGCATGGCGATGACCGAATGAATGTAGTGTTCCCTTTCGGAGGCCGCCGCCTGGTTTGACACCATGGGCAGCAGCCCCAACAGCAGCCCCAGCCATAAGGCCCGACCGCCCGTCATGCGGCGGAATGTCTGTGCATGGTTCATGGTTGGTCTCCTCCCTTCGTGACTGGCTTTTTCGGTTGCTCGTGAACGACGCCGGCATGGCAATCGATGCAGGTTTTCTGGCTCTCTTTCATCATCCGTTCGTGTTTGCTGGCGGCGGAACGTTCCTGGTTGGC
>CAIWLA010000460.1 GCA_903913345.1 uncultured Magnetococcales bacterium
CCTGTTCGGGGTCGGTCTCCAAGCCCACCTGAGAATCCTGAGGGGGCTTCGGATGACCTGCCCCCCTGGCGTCACCAGGAGATCTCCAAAAATCGGGCGATCTCCGCCAAACAGATGACACCGGACTCCCCCGGCACGGGTGCAGGGCGGTACACCCTGACCGGGGGACTCCATACGGAATCTCTTTACCGCATCATCGCCACAGCCCGTGCAGAAATGGGTTTGAACCCGTTCCGTTTCAGAACCACGGGCAACCGCATATTGAACCGGCTGGCTCGAATGACGGCTTCCCGTTCTGTGTCATATCCACCCCCATCCACCGGGCCACCGATGAGATTCAGGAACAGATTGCCGGTCCCCTCGTAAACGAGCCGATACCGTCCATCCATCTCTTTGACCACAACGCGGGTGGGTTCAAAAAAACTGCCATTAAACATGTTGTCGTGTTTCCTGGTTATTGAGAAGATGCAACCGGCGCATCCTGTCCAGGTGTCTCGCCACGCAGAAGACAAACAACGAGACGAGAACCCTGTCATCCATGTCACTTTCCGTCATGCCGATTTCATGACCCATGGAATTGTTCTTAGTAGCAATAATTAGGCCAAACATAACAGGAGACTGTCTGTCTCCCGTCTGGTCGCCATGGCCCGATCTCCGGGATGGCGGCCACGATGACCAGATCCCCAGGATGGATGCAGATAAACGGCATACCCTCTTGACAGAGGGGGGGATTTGTCGGAGCATGACCGGGGCGTTTTGTCACGTCGAGAGAAGATACGACCGATTTTCAACGAATGAAAGGGTCCCCGCTTCCAGACCACGTCCTTCTCATTGTTCGTTGCAGCAAGCCGTCAGGAGTTCAGACATGAAACGAGCCAACCTGTATCGATTGTTCCCCATCCTCATGTTTGCCGCCATCATGACAAGCCTGTTGACCTTGTCGGATGTAGACCGCTCCCGGTATGACCGGTTGGAAGATGCCATGACCCGCTTTGCCTACCTGGAAACCGAAGTAAACCTGGGACTGGCGCGCATTGGTCGTGGCGAGGGGGCGGATATCAAAGACCCGATCGTCCCTTTGCGCCGGATGGAGCAACAACTCGCCAAGGTGATCCCGGAATGCAAGGCGGACGCCTTTCTGGATCCCAAGGTCAGCAAAAAATTGGCTCAGATGCAGACCATGGTCGCCGACAAGGTGGCCTATGTGGACCGTTATGTCAAAAGTCATGCGGCCATGCAACAGGAGATCCTGCGTTTTTTTACCGATCTGGAACAACTGCTGGCCAATCTGGGCAGTGGACCCCATCCCGCTGCGGATCTGTCACGACACCTGGAACGGCTTGGCCGGGAGATCGCACATCGCCTGGTCGCACCCCCAGGGAATGATTCGGGACAGTCGGGCACCCAGGCGATGGACAGCCGACTCCAGGCGATACGAACCCTCGGTGCCAGTACGCCGCCTCCCACCCAGGCGGCCCTCGAATCCCTGTCGGTGGAGGCGCGTACCCTTCTGGACCGGTGGGCGCAATGGCAAGAATTGTTGTCTCACCTGGCCGATTATCCCCTTGGTCAGATCGGGGAGGCCATTCTGCGCACCTCTCAGCAGGGGTATCAGCAGGAACTTCATGACGCCGGTTGGAACCGCCACCTGCTCTATTTTGCCGCCATGGTCCTTCTGGGGTTGTTGTTGTACCTGTTGTTGCAAAATCGGCAGGAGATGCGCGAACGGCAACGGATGACAGAGGCGGTCGAGGCCACGGTGGATGCGGTCATCGTGGCCAATGTCCAGGGGGTGGTGGAGTATGCCAATCCCTCTTTTACCACCTTGACCGGATGGGCACGCCAACAGGTGGTTGGAAAACGCTATCGGGATCTCAATGTCGGATTGAGTGTGGCACAGCACGAGGAGATCGGGGCCGCGATCAAACAGGGCGATGTCTGGCGGGGGACCATCCTCTCCGAACGGGTCTCGGATACCGACCAGGAAACAATCCACCGCTGGTACCAACTGACCGTGGCCCCCATCGGTGCGGGCAAGGAGGGGCTGGAGGGGTGCGTCATCCTTCACCACGACATTACCGAACTCAAATCGATCCAGGAGCAACTCCAGGCAGCCTCCTTGCTGGCGGAGGAGGCCAGTCAGGCCAAAAGCGACTTTCTGGCCAACATGAGCCACGAAATTCGTACCCCCATGAATGCCATCATGGGTATGACCAGTCTGTGCATGCAGACGGATACAACCCCCAAGCAACGGGATTATTTGCAAAAAATTTCGATTGCCTCCAGATCCCTCTTGCGCATTTTGAATGATATTCTGGATTTTTCCAAGATCGAGGCCGGTCGTCTGGAGATGGAATCCGTCCCCTTCCGCCTGGATCGCATGTTCCATAATCTGGCCAGCATTGTGGCCTTCAAGGTGGAGGAAAAGGGGCTGGAACTGCTCCTGAAGGTGGACCCTTCCCTGCCGGTTGAACTGGTGGGGGATCCCTACCGTCTGGAGCAGATTTTGATCAACCTGACCCACAATGCGGTCAAGTTTACCAAACTGGGCGAGGTGGTGATCAGCGTCGAACGGCTCTCCCAGGAGGGCGATGAGGTGACCATACGCTTTTCCGTGCGTGACACCGGGGTGGGGATGACCCAGGAGCAGCAGGCCAAACTGTTCCAGTCGTTTTCCCAGGTGGACAGTTCCACCACCCGGAAATATGGCGGTACCGGTCTGGGGCTGGCCATCAGCAAACGGTTGGTGGAGATGATGCGGGGCACCATTCAGGTGGAGAGCGTGGCGGGTCGGGGCAGCCTCTTTTCGTTTACCGCCGTCCTGGGCTGTCCCCCGCCGCAGGCCACCAAGATGCACCCGGTGTCACCGCTGGATCTGCACGGTGCCCATGTGTTGGTGATCGATGACAACGCCTCGGCGCGGGAGATTCTGGAGGAGATGTTGACCTCCTTCTCTTTTCATGTCGTCACCGCCCAAAGCGGGGAGGAGGGACTGGCGGCCCTGGAGGCGGCGGATCAGACCCAGGAGGCCTATCAGTTGGCCATCATCGACTGGAAAATGCCGGAAATGGATGGCATCGAAACGGCGGAACGCATAAAACACCACCCCCGTCTCGCCCATCCGCCGCGTACCATCATGATGACCGCTTTTGACGATCAACGCATTCGGAGCCAGGCGGAAAAGGTGGGCTTCGACGCCTTTTTGACCAAACCCGCCAGCCATTCCACCCTGTTTGACTCCATCATGCGGGTGTTTGGGCAGCATGTGGAGATGACCGCCGTCCCGGATGATGTCCATACCCCCGCGCTCCAGGATGCCTGGGCCATGTTGAAAGGGCTGCGGGTCTTGCTGGTGGAAGACAACGAATTCAACCAGCAGGTGGCCAGGGAGTTGCTCGAACTGGTTGGCGTACAGGTTCGGACCGCCGACAATGGTCTGGAAGGGGTGAAAATGGTGGCACAATATCCCTTCGATGTGGTCATCATGGATCTGCAAATGCCGGTATTGGATGGGTATGGAGCCACCCGCCAGATCCGTTCCGACCCGACGTATGATGCCTTGCCCATTATCGCCATGACCGCCAATGCCATGTCGGGAGAGCGGGAACGGTATCTGGCCGCCGGCATGAATGATTATGTGACGAAACCCATTGACATGAACCAGCTCTTTTCCTCACTGGCCAGGCTGGTCTCTGCCAGGGGTGCGGCGGACCGTCCGGTGACGCCGCCGATTGCTCTCCTGCCCGAACGGGAGGATACCCCGGACCTGCCGGAGTTGTCGGGGATTGATCAACGGTTTGCCCTCAACAAACTGGGCGGCAATCGCCGCCTGTACAAAAAATTGTTGCTCAAGTTTCATGAGACCCAATCCCAGACCGTCCGTGCCCTCCGGCAATCCCTGGCGGACAACGAGCAGGCCATCGCCGCGCGCATGGTGCATACCCTCAAGGGGATGGCGGGTAATGTCGGTGCCCGGGATCTCCAGGAATTATGCGAAAAACTGGAGCAGACGATTGCCCACGGTGCCCCGGACGATCTGGCGGCTGCCCTGAACCGTTTCCAGATCGTCCTGGAGACGGTTTTGCAGACCATCGGGTCGGCCTTTTCCTCGGAGGAAAACCAAAAACCGGACGATGCGGGCCGGGAGGGGGCCGTTGTCACCGACCGGGATACCCTGATGGCCCTCCTGGCGGAGTTGGGACCGCCTCTCAAGGGGGGCAAACCGAGGCTTTGTCAGCCGATCCTGGAGCGGATGAAGGCCGCCTCATGGCCAGGGGAGGGGGGACGTTGGGTGACTGCCCTGGAAAACCATGTCAAGAAATATCAGTTCAAGGAGGCTTTGGTGGTGGTGGAAACCCTGCTCGGAACCCTGAAAGAGGAAGGAGAGTCCCATGGCGGATGAAGCCCAGCGACCCACGGTGCTGGTCGTTGACGATACGGAGACCAACATAGACATTATTCTGGATGCCCTGAATGATGAATACGAGGTGAGCGTGGCTCTGGATGGCATGACGGCTCTGGAAAACTGTGCCCACACCCTCCCGGACATTATCCTGTTGGACATCATGATGCCGGAGATGGATGGTTATGAGGTCTGCCGACGGCTGAAGGCCGATCCCCGGACGCGGGATATTCCCGTCATTTTTATCACCGCCATGTCCGAGACCCAGGATGAGGTGGTTGGACTGGCCCTGGGGGCCGTCGATTATATCACCAAGCCCATCAGCGTCCCCATTGTGCAGGCCCGCACCAGAAACCATCTGGCGTTGCGGAGTGCCCAGTTGGCCCTGGAAAACCAGAACGCCATTCTGGAGCAAAAGGTGCAAAAACGGACGGTGGAGTTGCGCCAAAGCCAGTTGACGACCATCACCTGTCTCGGTCGGGCGGCGGAGTACCGGGATCCAGAGACCGGCTCCCATATTCATCGGATGGCCCACTATTCGCGGGCACTGGCCCTGGCCTGTGGCATGGATACGTCCGAGGCGGAATTGATTCTCAATGCCGCCCCCATGCACGATATTGGCAAGGTGGGCGTACCCGACCAGATCCTCCTGAAACCGGGCGGACTCAATCCGGCGGAACGGGAGATCATGAAATCCCATGTGACCATTGGGGGAGAAATTCTGGGCAACCAGACGGCCAAAGTGCTGCAATCGGCCTGTCAGATTGCCTTGAGCCATCATGAAAAATGGGATGGGACCGGTTATCCCCTGGGATTGGCGGGGGGGGCGATTCCCCTGTATGGCCGCATTGTGGCGGTTTCCGATGTCTTCGATGCCCTGATCTCGGAACGTCCCTACAAGCCGGCCTGGGATATTCCCCAGGCGGTGGCGGAACTCAAGGCGATGAGCGGTGCCCATTTGCAGCCGATGCTGGTGGACCACTTTTTGCGCATTCTGCCGGAAATTTTGCAGATCTGGGAGCAATACAAGGTCAACAGCCACCATTCTTCCTGCCATGACCGGCGTTGACACCGACTCTCATCGGCATGTTGATCCATTCGCCGATGGTTTTCTCTCTGCCTGGTCCATCGTCCGGGCGGAGGAGGGGTTCACCCTGATGGAGTTGATCATGGTCATTGTCATCATCGGCATGATGGCCACCTCCGCCATCTCCATTGTCCCGGATGATCTGGATCGGGTGGGGTGGGCGCGCCAGTTGGTGGGGGATTTGCGGGTGGCGCAATCGTATGCCATGAATCGGGGGGTGGATTATTGTCTCCACAGGATAAATGACAACAGTTATGAAATCTGCGATACAAGCTGTAGCGGGGCCTCGGTTCCTGGTTCCCTGGTCACCGTACCGGGTATTGTCTTTTCTGCTTTTGATATTCTCTTTGACCGCCTGGGCCAACCCACGGGTTCCTCTGCCATCACCCTCACCGAACACGGTCATACCTCCACCGTGACCGTGCTGGCTACGACCGAGCTGGCTATGGGGCATATCCAGGCCCAGGAACCATGAACCGCCACCCGCTTTTCCCGGAATCCGCACGGGGATTCACCTTCCTGGAGGTGTTGATCGCCATCGTTTGCATTGGCATGGTGGTCACCGGACTGGGTGCGGCGGTGGTGGCGGCCTTGCGTTATCCAACGCTCAACCGGGAGACCCTCCAGGCCACTTTTATTGCCCAGGAGGCGATGGATTGGATCGTCGCTGATCGCCGTCAATTGGGCACTCTCCCCCCAGTGGGGGGGGATTGTTCGGCGGTGCTCAGTGGCTTTACCTTGCTCAGTGGCTTTACCTGTGCCATAGATCCGGTCGCCGGTTGCCCTGCAACGGGGAGTTGTCAACTGACTGTAACCGTGACCATGCCTTCAGGCGGCGTGGTCACGGCCACATGGGTGGCGGTGCGATGAAGTCCGACATGATCCAGGGGTTCACCCTGCTGGAAGTCGTGCTCACCATCTCGATGATGGGTCTCATCGTGGGGGTTGGCACACCGGTTTTGATGGCAGGGTATCAATCGTTTTTGCTTGGTACTGCGATTCAAGACATCGATGCCCGCGCCCGCTTTGCCATGGAACGCATGTTGAGAGAGTTGCGTACCGCCCAGATCGACCTCCCGTTCGGAGCGAACAGCATTAGCCTGGACAATGGTGCAATCAGATATGTTTTCCATGGTGGTAACACATTGACACGCAATGGCATTCTGATGGCAGAAAACGTCACGGGCACGTTTACCGTCATTCCGGATCCACCTGTTCATACGGATCCACCTACACCTGTTCATGTTTCGGTGGATATGACCATCACGGACGGCGGACAGTCCATACAATTGAAGGGTGGCGTCTCTCCGAGGAATCCATGAACAGTGCCCACACCAGAGCGCGGGGATCGGCCTTGTTGATCACCCTGACCTTGATCGTGTTGTCTTCTACCCTGGTCGCTGTTCTGGTCCAACTCATGACCCGGTCGTCCATGACCACCCAGGACAATTTGCGGGGGATGCAGGCCCTCTATATGGCGGAATCCGGTCTGGAGGTTGCCCGTGCCACGGTCGGGGGGAGTTTGGCTACCACCTCCTGTACACCCAGACAAACCAGACCAGACATCGCACTCACAACCGTCAGCGTGGGGGGTGTGGTGCAAGGGGAATATCAGTCCTCCATGACGTATGTCCCAGGCGATCATACGATACCGCCGACCTGGACACTGGGCAGCAACGGGTATGCGCCCTCATTGGCCGATCTCCGGGGACGACGCAACCTGACATGGAGCAATGTGCGGTGTACAGCCAGTTACGCGCCCTTGTACACGGGCAATGTGGATCTCTCTTCCTTTTCCGGTATCACTATCAGCGATGGAACCGACAATAGAAGCAAATGGCGTGATACCAAGGAAGACTGCACCCAATGCAACGCTGTGGATGAGAATGCTGTCAATGTGGATGCCACTTATACCTCTTTCCCGGTATTTGTCCCTTTTCCTGATTTTTCGGGATGGTCCGACCTCTCTGCACCACCGGATGTGGATATCTCTTTGTCGCCCCAGATCAAAATGCTTGACATAACCGGAAATGCCACGATCAACATGTCGGCGGGAGATTATTATGTTGAGTTTTTGAAAGTCGAGTCCGGTGTCACCGCCACCTTCCAGATTCTCAGCGGGCCTGTCCGACTTCATGTCAACCGTTTCACAATGGCAGGCAACACATCCTCTGTCGGGATTAATGCAAGCGGACAACCAATTGATTTCACACTATTTTACAACTCAAATTTGGACTGGCGCGGCACCTTTGACATGAAAGGGGTGATCCTGGGTGCCCCTGGAACCACCGCCCAGATTGCCACCAGTGTCTTCACCCTCAACGGTGGCCTGCTTACCCAGGGGGCGATCACCCTCAGCGGCCCCATGACGATCATCGACGACGATCCCGCCATGGCAGCGGTGACCAATATCATGGGCAGCCCAGCACCCGTGCGGATGTCGGCGGGCACCCTGACCGAAAATTAGGCATGGATGTCGTTATCAGACGGGTTCCCGGTTTCAGAAAAACCCCTCATCCAGGATCTCCGGGGCATCATCCACGGCCAGGGTCCAACCGCCGCCACTCTGGTCGGCCAGATCGGCCTCCATGGGGTCAATCACCTGGGTCCATTTCTCTTCCGGTTCGGTGACCTCCGTGGACTCATCCCCGGTGCTGCTCTTTTTGTCCCCGAAGATGAACAGGACATTGGTTCCTCCCCCTGCCTGGTCATTGGGGCCGGTCTCGTTGGCCGACTGGTCATCGTCTGCCCCCAGCATGTGTGCCAGCTCCGATGTCTGGGTTGGCTTCGGGGGGGGCATCCATGGTGGGGTTGGCGTGGATTCTGACATGGGCGTGATACCTCGTTTGCATGATGGGTCCAAACCGATGGATGGAAAAAAACAGTCGGCAAGCCGGTAAACGCGTCATGGTTGCTTTCCAATCAGGCGTTTATGTGCCACTATTTTCGCACGTTCACCAGGGTAAATCAATTGATATGGGCCTGACACCTTAAAAAGGGATTTTTTTGATTGCGGAGGAGAGAGTGCCGGATTTTTTTTATTATGTGACGGTGGTCGGATGGCTGGTGGTGGTGGTGGCTCTCTCCTGGCTTTTCCGTCGTCGCTCACAGGAACAGTATATCGAAAAAATGGGGCGGATCCTGGTCAAACTGGGGGATCCCCAGGCGCAATACGGGCTGGGTGTGCAGTATCAGACCGGTCAGGGGAGACCGCCGAATGGTCAGGAGGCCCTGAAATGGTTTCGCAAAGCCGCCGAACAAGGCCATGCCGAGGCCCAGTTTGCCTTGGCCCGGATCTACCATGGCGGAAAGGGGGTGGAGAGGGATGATCAGAAGGCCCTGCACTGGCTCCACAAGGCCGCCGAGCAGGGTCATGCCGTGGCCCAGTTGAATCTGGGACGGCTGTATCATGGTGGCCGGGCACTCCCTCAGGACCAGGATGCGGCGGTTCGGTGGTTGCGCAGGGCGGCGGAACAGGGTCTTGCCACGGCCCAGTTTGAACTGGGCGCGCTCTACCTGGAGGGCAAGGGGATTCCCCCGGACGACCAGGAGGCGGTCAAGTGGCACCGCAAGGCGGCCGAGCAGGGGGATGCCAAGGCCCAATGCAACCTTGGCCTGATGTATCATGGCGGCAAAGGGGTGGCCCAGGATTACCAGGAGGCGGCCAAATGGTCACGCCTGGCCGCCGAGCAGGGGGATGCCAAGGCGCAGAATACCTTGGGTTTGATGTACAAGAACGGCCATGGCGTTCCCCAGGACCAGCAGGAGGCCCTGCAATGGTATCGCCAGGCGGCGGCCCAGAACGATGCCACGGCCCAGTTCAACCTGGGCGTCAGTTATGAAAAAGGCGATGGGGTGGTCCAGGATGATCAAAAGGCGGTCTGGTGGTATCGCCAGGCGGCGGAACGGGGAGAACCGATGGCCCAGTTCAACCTGGGCGTGATGGTCGCCAAAGGCAGGGGGACGCCACAGGATATTGTCCAGGCCTATGTATGGATGACCCTGGCCGCTGCCCACGACCCTCGCCTGGCCAAGTTTTGTGCCACCCTTGCCAAACAGATGACCCCCGCCCAGATCGCCCAGGCGCGAAACCAGGCACAGGGCTGGAAACCGGTGGGACCAGACTGAAAAACCAGGACTTTATTTTTTCAGGTTTTTCAGAACCCCATCGTGGGTGTACAAAGCGACCACACTCGACAAGAACTGACCGAAAAACTGATCGAACTCTTTCTTGTCATAATAATTATACCAAACCGCTGAAACGTGCAGCACGTTGGCCGGATCATCGATGAGCTTGATCACCCGTACACCGTGACTCAAAGAGTGATTGATGCTATTCAGCATGGCAAAAAAACGGGCCTTGTCCCTTTTCCATTTGTCATTCAGGGGCAGATCACAAAAGAATATCAGCGCACAACCCGCCTGTACGACACAAAAGGCCGGTGCATCGCCATGAGAGGCCCAAAAATCCATCTTTTTGATCTTTTCGATCAGCCAACCCTTGGCCAGCAGGTTTTTTTTAATCTTTTCCACCACGGTCTTTTTCATGGATCGCTCTCTCTGGTATGGGGCTGGCCGGACTGCCAGGGAACCAACGGCACAAAAGAGTCCCCTTCGATGGTCATGTCCGGGTGTTCCCGGTTTTTCCTGTCTGGAGTGATGCCCAGTAACTGTAGGATTTTGCTTGGCTTGTTTCCGGGTGATCCCTCCATGGCGACCGGGCCGAACTGCTCTCTGCACAGTTGGACCATGGCATGGGCACTCTGGTCGTTGTGTACCGTTGGCAGATAGCGTAACAGACAATCATCGAAGGGCCTATTGATTTCTTTCTCGGTCTGTTGTTTTTCCGGTACCGTCAGGCGTTGAGTGCCATTTTTGGCCTGAGTCCCCCCCTGGTCGGGCGCGAAAACGCGCTGACAGGCCTGTTGCAAATAGGTGGACGCCACCGCGCTTTGGGCGGGCTGAACCGTGTTGACCAGGCAGTCACGATACCCTGTCAGCGCAACCCGCTGTTCCTCGTCATAGCGGGTGGTTTCAGAGGCGACGGGAAGGGGAGAGAGGCTACCGAGCACGAGGGCACAGAAAAGCACCCGGATGCCACCACCGGCCCACCGGTTTTCCGTATCCAACCTGTCCAGGAGAGATGTTCGCCTCATCATTTGCCCGTTTGATATGTCCCGTTAAAACGGTTGACAGTCTCGTCGCGTCATTGTCTAATACCGGTGGGTTGGAAACAAGGCGTCTCCTGTTTCCAGCGACCATTCATTCACATCGGACAGCAAAGGATTGCCCGTGGAAAAAGTCTCCTATTTGCCGAATTGGCCTGAAAACCCCCTGTCACTCAAGGACTTCGAACAGTTGAAAGAGCAGTTTGAGGCCGATGGACGACAGGCGGTGGGTGTTCATCTCACCCCGGACCAGGCGGGGTTTCTCCGTTGGGAGTTGCACCAGTTGTACGGAAAAGATCCGGGCGAGTCTCTGCCCACCCTGTTCGGTCTGGAGGTGCTCTCCAGTACGGCCCAGGAACTCTCCTTTGTCCCGGCATACCCGCAAAAGGGTGTTTGAATAGCTCTCTTCTGGGTGTGTGCAGGGGAGGCTACTGCCAATCCTCCTGATAGGTGCCCAGGGTGTGGGTCGTTCCCTCAGAGGTGGCATTGAGGGTGCGGATCCATTTGCCCTTGGGCCGAAACGTTGTCGGATCGGCATAATAGCCATCCACCGCCTCCCGCAATACCTGGGTCACGGTGGCCACATAGGATTTGGTCCGTTGCCGTCCTTCAATTTTGAGAGAGGAGACGCCTGCCTCGATCACCTCGCCCAGCATCTCCAGAATGTTCAGGGAACCCGGTTCCTCCATGACATGGTAGACTTGCTCATTGGCGACAAAACGGCCTTTGCAGATGGTGGGATAGGCGGCATCTTCCCCTTTCGCATATTCGGCAATCAGCACCCCACCCAGACGGGTTTGCAGCCTGTCGCCCCGGTTTTCAAAACGGACCGCCCGTGCGGGAGAGCAAACTCCCTCGATGTTGGGCGACACGCCCGTGGCGTAGGAAGAGAGAAAACAGCGTCCCTCGGCCATCACGCAGAGGCCACCAAAGGCAAACACCTCCAATTCCACTGTGGTCTCTTTCCGCAGTTGGCGAATCTCCTGTACGGTCAATACCCTGGGCAGGATGACCCGGACGCAATTGAAATGTCTCTGGTAGAAGCGGATGGCCTCCGCATTGCTGGCCGAGGCCTGCACCGACAGATGAATGGGCAGGTCGGGATAGCGCGTATGGCAATAATCCAGCAGGGCAATATTGGCGAGAATGATGGCATCGGCCTTCAGACGGGCGGCCATGTCCACGGTTTGGTACCAGATGCGGGCATCATTGCCCTGGGGATAGGTGTTCAGGACCACATTCACCCGTACACCCTTGGCGTGGGCATAGGCAATCCCGGTGGCCGCCTCCGCCTCGCTGAAGTTCAGCCCCTCAAAGTTGCGGGCGTTGGTGGCGTTGCGAAAACCAAAATAGACCGCGTCGGCTCCATGATCCACCGCCGCCTTCAAGGACGGGAGGTTGCCAGCCGGGGCCAAAACTTCCACTCTTTTCATGTTGTCCTTCCTGAGGTTGCCGGGTTTGAAACCAAAGCCTGCCATCCGGCATTCTAAGCCTATCCCACTCGCCATGGCAAGGCAAAGGAGTGGCCACGCGGATCGGCAGGGTACAGCGGCAAGATCATGGCGCGCCGCCGTCAGAATCCCTGAAACGGGCCGGAATGGAAGAGAAGACAGGAAATAATTATTTTAAATGACAGATAGATGCAAGTATGGTCGATTTTTTGCTTGGATACTGGCGACCCAATCCGTGTTGTCGTTCAAAAAAGTTTAATGGTGGAGCCAAACGCATGTTCATTGACCAAAAGAGATCTTTTTTCAAGCAAAACCGCCTCCTTTTTTTGCTGGGTTCCCTGCTTCTGCCTCTGCTGGTAGCGGTTGACAACGAGTTGCATTCCGCCGTGGAGAGTGAGGGGAGCAAGCCGAGTACCGTTCAGAAACGTCCCACCCGAACGGCCCTGCATAAGGCCATCGAAGAGGGGAGGATTCCAGAGGCGTTGCGGTTGGTCGCTTCCGGTGCGGCGGTCAACGCACAGGACGGTTTTGGTTTGACGCCGATCCATTTTGCCGTCATCAAGGGGGATCTCTCTCTGGTCAAGGAGCTGCTTGCCCACAAGGCGGATGTCAGTGCCCATGACCGACGTGGAGATACACCGCTGCACATGGTCGCCGCCAACAATGGTTCCGTGGTGTTGGCCCGTCTTTTACTGGAGGCGGGTGCGAGTCCCAATGCGGCCAACAGTGATGGCAGCACCCCGCTGCATTGGGCGGCCAGCGAGGGGAATCTCCCCCTGCTCAAGCTCTTGCTGGAAAAGGGGGGCAACCTGAATGCCCGTGATCTGAAGGGGGATTCCGTTCTGCACTGGGCTGTGGAAGAGGGTCGCCAACCGATTGCCGAGTGCCTGGTGGCGGCCGGTGCCGATCCCAATATAAAAAATCATTATGACCGGACCCCGCTGCACTGGGCGGCCCGCCGGGGACATCTGGCTCTGGCAGAATTTTTGCTCTCGAAAGGGGCCGTGAGCGATGCGCGCGCCACGGCTGGAGACACCCCTTTGCACTGGGCGGCGGCGGAGGGTCATTTGGAGCTGGTCGCCTTGCTGGCGAAGCCGTCATCCAACGTCAATATCAAGGCGCAGTTTGGCGAAACCCCTTTGCACTGGGCGGTGTTGCGTGGGCATGATGCGGTGGTGGCCTTCCTGGTCGAGCATGGGGCCGATGCCAACGTGGCCGACGAGATGGGCAACACCCCACGCAGTCTGGCACGGGACAAGGGCAATGAGACCATCGTCAATCTTTTGAATGCCAAAGAGATGGTGCAATCCGCCAACCACAGTACGATGGCAGAGACGCCCATTCGTGTGGCCCTGGCAACGGAAAAAACGGCCCGCTGACGTCTGTTTCTGCCGAATCAGGGCCTCTTTTGGGCCGTCATCAGGGATGGCTGGGCGAAACAGTCGATAAACCGCACCGCCACAAATCCCGCCTCCCGCAACCAGTCGCCCATCTCCTCGAAGGTATAACAGTTGCCCTGTTCCGTATTGACCAGCATATTGATGGCAAAGAGGGCGCGATCCGGTGGTCCCGTGCGACCGGGATTGATCATCGTCCCGTGAATGATCACCAGTCCGCCTGGGTTGAGGCTGGCATGTACCTTTTTCAATAGCGACCGGTCGCGCGCCTCACCCTCCATGTGCAGCACGTTGGAGATCAAGGCCACATCGTATGGGCGATCCAGCGGCCGTTCATCCTGAAAGAGATCCACGCACTGAAAACCGATCCGTGCCGCAAATTCGCCTTTTTCCACCATCGGTTGTGCCGTGGCCACGGTCAGCGGCAGATCCGCCACCACTGCCTGCATCTGGGGATTGACCCGCAAAATTTCTTCACAGTAGACCCCCGGTCCTCCCCCCAGATCGACCAGGGTATGATACCCGGAGAGATCCAACTGTTGCGCGATAATCCGTGCATTGAGACGACCCAGTTCGGCCATGGCACCGATAAAGACGGCATTTTTCTCGGCAGACCCCGCCACCAGATGCTCCTCTGCCCGCCGAACGGCTCGACCCGTGCGCACGGCCTCTTCCAGTCGAGACCAGACGGTCATGAGATCATCCAGATGATCCAGGGAGGCCCCCCGATACCCTTCTCCATCGGGAGAGAGATGCCGTCTGGACAATGCCGTGTTGTGGTAGACCGTTGCCTCTTTGCCCAGCAGTTCCAATGCCACCAGGGCATCCAGCAGAATCGTCACCCCCCGCACGGAACAGGCCAGGCGATCGGCCACGACCGCCGCCGTGAGACGTTCCCCTCCCAAAACCCGAAAAACCCCCAAACGGTGGGCGGTCAACAGGGCCTCTGCCCGCTGAAACCCCCGCGCCATATCCATCAATTGGGTCAGATCCATGATGGTTTATCCTCTCTTTTCTGTATGCTGTTTAAACCGCAACCAGCATGGGATGCATCGTATTGTGGGTCCAGGGGCAAAGCCCTTGGTGGAGATCTCTTCGACTTTACGAAAGATTTTGTAGGGGCTTTGCCCCCACACCCCCACTGGGGGAGATAATCTCCCCCAGACCCCCATGCACCTTTTTGCAAATGAATACCAGAAAACGGCATATCCCAAAACAGGAGCGGTTTAGATCATGATCGGCCCCCTCTCACCCCTTCGGCGGCCATGCGGGGGCGAAGGTGTGGGCAATCCGCAGTTGATCCAGGATCCGCGCGACAATAAAATCCAGTAAATCCTCCAGCTTGTCTGGTCGTTGGTAAAAACCGGGTGCAGCGGGCAGGATGATCACCCCCAGGCGGGCCAGGGAGAGCATGTTTTCCAGATGAATGGCCGAAAACGGGGCCTCACGGGGGACCAGAATCAAGGGACGGTGCTCCTTGATCATCACATCCGCCGCCCGTTCCAGCAGATTGTCCGACAGGCCATGGGCAATGCTGGCCAGGGTGCCCATGGAACAGGGGCAGACCACCATCGAGCGGGAACCCGCTGTCCCGGAGGCCATGGGAGCCAGCCAATCCTGGTTGGCAAAATGGCGCAAACCGGAGAGATCAACCGCCTGACCCATCCCTTGAAAATAACGGCCCAACGCCTGGATGACCACCGCACCATCCCCCTGGAGATCCAGGTCACACTCCTGACGCAACACCAACCGGGCGGCATCGGAAATCAGCAGATCAACCCGCTGTTGCAACACCAGCAGCGCGTGGACCAGACGCAATCCATACTGTGCCCCGGAGGCCCCCGTCCAGGCGACCGTGATCAGATTTCTGCTGAGCATAACTGGCCTCCACTATACATTAAAGCGAAAATGCATGCAGTCCCCATCCGTGACCAGATAATCCCGTCCCTCCAGACGAAACCGTCCCTTTTCCTTGGCACCCTGCTCCCCTTTGCAGGCGATCATATCCTCAAAACCAATGACCTCTGCCCGAATAAAACCCCGCTGAAAGTCGGAATGAATGACCCCGGCCGCATCAAAGGCGGTGGCCCCTTTGCGGACCGTCCAGGCCCGCACCTCCTTGGGGCCGACGGTAAAAAAGGTCATCAACCCCAGCAGACCATACGCCTGGCGCACCAGACGGTCCAGACCCGAATCGGTCATGCCCAGATCTTCCAGGAAAATCTGTTTTTCTGCCTCGTCCAACTCGCTCATTTCCGCCTCAATGCGCCCGCAAATGGCCACCACCCCCGCGTTTTGCTCGGCGGCCAACTGGCGCACGGCATCCGTCATGGCATGTTGGCCAACGATTTGTGCCGCCTGCACCTCGTCTTCCGCCACGTTGCAGACATACAAAACCGGCTTGCTGGTCAGCAAAAAGAGATCTTTCAAACCGGACAACTCCTCCCCCGTCAGTCCTTGCAAACGAATCGGCACCCCCGCGTTCAGCCCCTGGACCACCTTCTGGTAGAGAGATTCCAGCCAGCGGGCCTCCTTTTCGCCGAGTTTGGCCCGTTTGCTGACGCCCCCCAGCCGCTTTTCCATTGCCGCCAGATCCGCCAGCATCAATTCCGTCTCGATCACCAGTACGTCCGTCACCGGATCAACCCGCCCCTGAACATGGGTAATGTCGTCATCCTCAAAGCAACGGACCACATGGGCGATGGCATCCACCTGACGGATGTGACCCAAAAACTGGTTGCCCAACCCCTCTCCCTGACTGGCTCCCTTGACCAATCCGGCAATGTCGAGAAATTCCATCACCGTGGGAATGGTCTTCTGCGGTTTGGCCAGGGTCACCAGGGCATCCAGGCGCGGATCACGGACGGCCACCACCCCCACGTTCGGCTCAATGGTGCAGAAAGGATAGTTGGCCATCTCTGCCCCGGCAGCCGTCAAGGCATTAAAAATGGTCGATTTTCCGACATTGGGCAATCCGACAATACCACACTGCAAGGCCATGGCTCTCTCTGTATGCTGGAGTAAAAATCGAGTGGAAGGGGATCGTTTCGCCGCTACGGGACGGAGGGCGGCACAGTGCGAGCGGCGACCGCAACGGAACCCGTTGGCGGATTGTAAAAGCCGTTCATCGCCCCGGCCAGATCCCCGTTCAGAAGGGGCCAAACGGCCCGTGGCAACCGATCCAGAATGGGAGACAGGAGGGTTCGTTCCGCCGTATTGAAGGGGGCCAGGACATAATGGGCGGGGTCCATTCCCGGCGGTGGACGGCCAATACCCAGCCGAACCCGGACAAAATCGGCGGACCCCAGCGCCTGCTGAATCGATTTCAGGCCATTGTGTCCCCCATGACCGCCGCCCTGTTTGATCCGCACCCGACCGGGTTCCAGATCCAGGTCATCGTGAAAGACGATGACCTGGCCTGGGGTCCACTTGAAAAAACGGACTGCCGCGCCGACCGACTGACCCGCCAGATTCATGTAGGTCTCTGGCAGAAGCCACCAGACCCGCACGGTCTCGATACGGCCATCGCCAAAACGGCCCTCAAACCGCCGACCGGTCGAGCGTAAATGGTGGGCATCCACAATCCGTTGCAGGGCATCCCAACCCAGATTGTGCCGGGTATCCCGGTATTTTTCACCGGGATTACCCAGACCAACCAGGAGTGCCCTCTGTTCGGCCTCCTCTCCCCCTCTGTCCCGGTCGGAGGGGGGAGAAAAAACGGTCATCGGTCTACTCCGCCGTCTCGGTCCCTTCGTCCACCGCTTCCGAGCGGATGGCCACCACCGTCAGAATGGTGGCATCGGCCTCGCCATGGGCCTCCACCCCGTCGGGCAGGGCAATATCCTCAATGTGAATGGAATGGCCAAGTTCCAGGTTGGCTACGGAAATCTCGATGGAATCCGGCACCTTGCCAGCCAGACAGGTGATTTCCAGTTCGCGCTGCACCACTTGCAGTATACCACCGGCCTTGACCCCTGGGCATTTTTCCTCGCCCACGATATGGATCGGTATGGAAATCTCAATCTCCTGGTTGGGATCAAAGCGGGTAAAATCGACATGCACCGCATTGCCCGACAGGGGATGAATCTGGAAGCCTCGCATGAGCACAAGAGAGCGATTGCTGCCGTCAATCACCATCTCCTGTCGATGGGTACGCAGCTTGCTTTTCTCCTTGACGAGCAGATCGTCCCACTCCTTGGCATCCAGGGAAAGATTGATATTGGGTTGTCCGCCGCCATACAGCACGGCTGGGAGACGTCCTTCACGACGCAATTTGCGGGCCACCCCCTTGCCGGCACCGTCCCGTGTCTTTGCATTGATGACTGCCATTGTGTATCTCCTTAAGTCCTAACAAAAAAGTCCCTTCACCTCGAAGGGAACCATCCAACACACCGGCCTCCAGGGGTGCCGGATGTGTCACGCAAAAAAAAACGACCACCTGTTCTCAAACAAACAGGGAACTGACGGACTCCTCGTCACTGATCCGGCGAATGGCCTCTCCCAGCAGGCCGGCCACGGTGTGATATTTGATCTTGCTGCAGGCCAGGGCGGCGGCGGGTTGGGCAATGGTATCGGTCACCAGCACCTGCTCCAGGACCGATGCCTCGATCCGCGCCACCGCCGGACCAGAGAGGACGCCATGGGTGCAGACGGCGGAGACCGAACGCGCCCCGTGTTCCATCAAGGCTTCTGCGGCCTTGGTCAGGGTGCCAGCGGTATCCACCATGTCGTCCACAATGATGCAATCCTTCCCCTCCACCTCGCCGATGATATGGTGTACGGCCGCCACATTGGCCGCCGGTCGCCGTTTGTCGATGATGGCCAGCTCCACCTCCAGCCGTTTGGCGTAAGAGCGGGCACGGACCACACCGCCGACATCCGGGGAGATCACCACGGCATTGCCAAATCCTTGCCGACGCACTGCCCCCAGCAACACGGGCGTGGCATAAATATTATCCACCGGCATGTTGAAAAAGCCCTGGATCTGCCCGGCGTGGAGATCCATGGTCAGCACCCGCTCCACACCGGCGGCCTCCATGAGGTCGGCCACCAGTTTGGCCGTGATCGGCGTCCGTCCGGCCTCCTTGCGATCCTGGCGGGAATAGCCGTAATAGGGCACCACCGCCGTGATCCGTCCCGCCGAGGCCCGCCGCAAGGCATCCACCATGATCAGCAGCTCCATCAGGTGATCATTGGCGGGTGATGCCGTGGATTGAATCACAAAGACATCCCGACCCCGCACATTTTCATCAATCTGGATAAAAATTTCGCCATCCGAAAAGCGTTTGATGGTGACATTGGCGAGCACGACAGAGAGATATTCCGCAATTCGCCGTCCCAGTTCCGGGTTGGAGGTTCCGGCAAAAATTTTCATCTTTTCAATTGACATGGCACATTACCAGACTGGATTGACGCATATATTCCTCCGCCAAAGATGCCCCGCCCTGCCGGCATTCAAACGACAGCCATTCGACGAATGACATGCCAAAAACCCCGAAACAATACACCACCTCGACCGCTTTGGCAATGGAGGAAAACGGGGCCTCGCGCCCGATCCAAAAGGGCACCCTCCCGCTTCCGTGCCGTTTCATTGCGCCCGGCTGACAAACGCCGCCGCCA
>CAIWLA010000461.1 GCA_903913345.1 uncultured Magnetococcales bacterium
GGGCCTCGATCATCGTTTCGGCCAATCCATGGAGGAGATAATCCTCGTGTAGCCGAAACAACCATCTTGCTTGGAAGTGAAAGTAATGGAAATTTTAGGTGATTAATATAGAGTGGATACTCGACAAAGAGTCTTTTTTTGTATACAGGGGAGCACGGGCGTTTGAACCAGCCACACCCATTCCGGTCATGGAGCGTTTTGATAGGGAGGAAGATCCCATTGTTTCAGAATCCCTTTGTCTCCTTCCAGTGCGGCCCGAACCTCCGGGATTTTGCCCCATTGCCTGGCGGCTGCCGTCAATTCCGGCAACGATACCTGGGCCGCCAGGCGGATCGTCTGTTCCAGTACCGCCTTGCCCTCCTCGTCGGTTGGCATCCCGGTGCGCCAGGCGAGGATAATGCGCGGCAAGAGGAAACCAGGGAGATAACGGCCCGTCATCAGCGATAATTGGCTGGCGGACCGGGCGGCTTGGGGATTGGCGGCCAACCATTCCGCATTGGACAGGCGCGCCCAGGCGTAGGCGTTGAGCGGAGCGCGCGACAATCCCTGGCGCAACTGCTCAATGGCCTCGTCCAGCAGGGCGTGGTCGGCAGGGGTTCCGGTTTTATCCATTCGCAGCAATAACTGGCCCGCCGCCAGGTCGGTGCGCACCCTGGGGTCGTCCTGCCAACCCAGCGCAGCGTGACGAGAGGCCACCAAGGTGACCAGATCCTCCGAGGACACCGACCGACCTTGTTGGAGTTGAGCCAGATAACCATCGCCAGCCAGGAGTGCCAAGGCCGCACCCAACCGGGGAATCGCCAACCCCAGCATAACCAAACCCACCGTCATCACGAGGGCGAGCATCCATACATCCGGGTGGAGACGGTTGTTACTTGTCCGTATATTCATGGCCATAGCGGTTGTAATAGTACCTGGCATCGCCGTAGCCATACTGGGCATGACGCTTGATGTTGACCTGAGAAAGGACGCAACCGATCTCACCGATCCCGAATTCCGTCAATTTCTTGCGGGCACTCAGGATCAAATTGCGCGGCGTGTCTTGCCACCGGACCACAAACAAAACCTTGTCCACACACTGGGAAATGAGCAGCGGATCGACCACCGCCACCACCGGCGGGGTATCAATCAGAATGACATCAAAGCTTTCCTTGAGTTCATCCAACAGCTTGCTGAACTGGTTGGTGTTAAAAAGAAAGGCCGCACTGATGGTGGACTTGCCCGCCGGCAGGATCGAACACCCGGTCAATGGATCGATAATGATCGCCTCAGCCAGGGTCTTTTCACCGCGCAAGACATGAACCAGCCCCGTTCGGTCGGTCAACTGGAACAATTTATGGAACCGGGAGCGGCGAACGTCACCCTCAATGACAATACATCGCTGCCCCGATTGGGCGAAATGCCGGCCCAGACTGATGGCGACAAAGGTCTTGCCCTCTCCAGGCACCGAGGAGGTGACGGCCAGGGTCAATTTTTCGTTCTGGCCGACCGACAACAGCAAACTGGCATGCAATGTCCTGAGCGATTCGGCGGCGGAGGACAAGGGGTTGTCAACAATATAGTTCTCGACGGGTTCCTTGCGATTCGGGGTAATGTTTGGAATCAACGACATGACATATCCCACCCCCATTTGCTCCAATTGTTCGGCGGTACGCACCCCGTTGTCCAGACTTTCCAAGAGCAGGGCCAGGCCGATGGACAGAAAAACCGATACGACGAAGCTCATGATAATAATAAATTTTTTCTTTGGAAAGGTGGGCGAGAGCGGAATCGAAGCCTTGGAAATAATGCTCACGTTCGCCCGTTGATCGGGAAATTGTTTCTCGGTCTCCTTGAAACGGGTGAGAATGTTTTCATAGAGGACGCGGGAGGTTTCCGACTCGCGGACGAGTTCCCGCAATTTGACCTCGGCACGCCGGGAGGTGGTGACATCCCCCCGAATGTTGGCCAGATTTTGGGTCAAGGCGGTTTCCCTCGCCCGAATCACCCCCACCTCGTTGGCCAGGGAAGCGGCTATCTTGCGCACCTCATCGGCAATCTTTCTCTGTGCATCCTGGAGTTCGGCCTGGGCGTTGATGATTTTGGGATGTTTTTCCCCCAGGTTGGCGGTCAGTTCGGAAAGCTTGCGCGTCAATTCCGACTCGTTTTCCCGCAAACGCTGAATGAGCGGGGATTTCAGGACATCCGAAGAGGTGTCCAGATTCCGACCGGAGCGCAGCGAGGCCTCAATCTGGTTGTAGCGGGCCTCCTTTTCCGCCCGTTCCGCCCGCACCTGGATCAACAGGGAGTTGAGTTCGGATAATTGTTGGGCCGCGACCCCCCCACCCAGCCCCTCGACCAGATTGTTTTCCGCTTTGTATTTTTCCACGGCCCGACCGGCATCCTGGACATGCTGACTCAAATCATCCAGACGCCCTTTCATCCACAGGGAGGCTTTGCGGGTCACCTCAAACTTGGATTCCAACTGTTCGGCAATATACAAATCGATCAGGGTATTCACAACATGGGCGGCTTTGGCGGGATCACGGCAGGAAAAAGAGACGTTGATGGCATAGGAGAGCGGTACCACTTCGACGCTCAGAGCCTTCAGTACGCGCTCCTCCACGATGACCCGTCCCACCGCCTCCGCCGCCTCGGTGTCAAACTTTTTCCCGCCCAGGAGTCGCTCCCACTGTGACCCGAACCATTCAACGACACCCACCGTCTCGGATCCCAGATTTTTCCACTGTTGCCCAAGCCATGGCAACGGGGCGTCTTGATCCTCGTTTTGGCGTTCAGACGATTGCGGAGCGTGTTGAATTTTTTGGCCAGACCGGCCCAAACGGCGATCAAGACCCGGCGGGGAGATCGTCTGGTCGACCGGCTTCGGCACATAGGGGTTGAACTCGGGATCCCGGAACAGGCCCGTTTTCTCGATCAGGTTGTTGACCATATCCGACGATCTCAGCACAATCGCCTCGGTGCCCAGACTGGCGCGGTCGGTGAGGGGATCGGAGACCACCTCTTGAATGTTGACCGTGCGCACCTTGCGGGTCTCAATGGCCAGTTGTCCCATGGCACTGTAAACGGGGGTCAACTGGAAGGCAACGATCGCCGCCAGGGCGGTCAGACAAAGAATGCTAAAAAAAATGAGCACTTTTCGCCGTGCCAGCATACGCAGAATGTCTTGAAGCGTGTTCTGATTGTCCGGCGCACGGGATGCAATGGGGGAGTTGGTTCTGTTATTCATGGGTCGGTGAACCACGCCTTCATGCGATATGGGGGGAATTTTTGAGTTTGGCAATCCATCCATTTTTTAAGAAACGTGAACGGCCCGTTTTGCCCAGAGCGAACAGGATAATCCACACGGGCGAACGGTTCAGCTTGCCAGGGACCACGCGGAGGCATTATATAGTCACACGGGTTGGTTTGTCCAGTCCGAATGTCGTCAGACATCCATCAGCCCGTTTTTTTCTGTTAATGGCTTCGTTCGGGATTGACTGCTTTGTCGAACCAACCGCCCCCTTTTGTCCCTGAGCCGATTGACACGGTCTGGTCCGCGCGTCAGCGTATCCTGATCAATCTGTTCTCCGCGTTGTTCAATAAGGGCTTTAATTTTCTGGCCATGGGTATTTTTCTGCCCCGTTCCCTGGGGGTCGTGCAATATGGGCTTTTAATGTCGCTGTGGCGCATGGCCGAGGCCACGCGGGGATTTCTTATCCTGGGAGTGGACCAGGCCTTTTTTGTCGAGGCGGCCCGCCGCATCCGCAGTGGCGTTGCCAACCGACTGTTCGTGGTCGTGCTCGCCGGTCAGTTTCTGGTACTCATCTCCCTGGCCCTGGTCGCCGGCGGGTTGGATCTGGAAACCCGCTGGCTGCACGGCCAATCCGCCACCGTGTATGGGCTGGTGATCCTCACCGAATGGTTGATGGCTGCCTCCAGCTTGGCCACTCGTTTCGGCGATGCCAAGGCCCGCATCGGGTCGGGCCATGCGATTTTACTCGTCGTCGGCGGTCTGCGCGCCGTGCTGCTCGCGGGATTTTTCCTGGAGGGTCGCCTGACGATAGTCGTCTATCTTGGCGTCACCGCCGCCACCTCCCTGGTGATCACTCTGGCCGCCCTGATCGCCCTGCGGCGGATTTCCCCGGCTTGTTTCCAGGTCGATCCCGACCATCAACCCTGGGCCGTTGCCCGCTATTTTTTCGACACGGCCCGATCCTTCGCGGTCATCTCTTCGTTGGGATTTGTCAACAACATGATCCTCTCCTGGTATCTGACCGAGGCATCAGGACCGGAGCAGCAGGCCTATTATAATCTGGCTTTTCAACTACTCAACGTCATCTCCCTGCTCACCGGATCGATGATCAACGTCTTCCAGCGGGAAATTTCCTGGAGTCTGGCACACAATGATCGGGACCGGGTCTTCACCCTGTTTTCCCGCTCTTGCCGGTTATCCATGGTACTGGCCGCCCTGGTCGCCCATGTCACCGCTTTCAACGCCGATCTGATCATCCATTTCATGGTCGGCCCCTCGTTCGCCGCCGGGGCACCGGTCCTCGCCTGTCTCATCTTTTCAGGCATTTTTATGGGACCCGTCGATCTGGCCACCTCCATGTATCTGGTCTTCGGAAAAATATCCGCCTACCGCAACCGGTACACCCTCTCCCTGATACTCTGCATTGTCATGTACTTGATATTCGTCAATCCCCGTGATGCCTGGCTGCCCGGCCTGCATATGGGGGCGATGGGCATCGCTCTGGCCATGGTCATCAGTTCTGTGCTTGTCATGTACATCCAACTCGGCTATTTTATGCATGAGCATCCCTCTTTGCGTGGGGAAATCCGTGTCACCCTGCTGGTGACGACCCTCGGTTTCGGGATGCTGCATGGCCTTGCCTCCCTCACCGCTGTTTTCGTGTTTGCCGGGGGGGTATGGTGGCGGATACTCGCCAGTGTGGTCTTCCTCCTCTTGTGCGGGGCAATGCTGTGGTACTGGCCAGGGCTGGCCGGGTTTTCTCGCTCCGACAGAAAATATCTTCGCCAGAAACCGACTCCAGACAAGGCACAGCCATGACCCTCTTCGATGAACGGACCGTTGCCCGCGACCTGTTCCAGGATCTCTTTCCCCTCTGCCGCAGCCTCACCGGTGCGGGGGTGCGGCAGACCCTGCGACGACTCGGCGAGATCATGCCCCTGACGATCCAGGAATATCCCAGCGGAACCAAAGTCTACGACTGGACCATCCCCCCGGAATGGACCATCCGCGATGCCTATGTCGCCGATGCCAGTGGGCGGCGGCTGATCGATTTTCGTGCCAACAACCTCCATCTGGTCGGTTACAGCACCCCCATCCAGGCAGAGATGGGATTTGCCGAACTCGCCCCCCATCTGCACACCCATCCCGATTGGGCAGAGGCCATTCCCTATCGCACCGCCTATTATCAACGGGAGTGGGGGTTTTGCCTGAGCCAGCGGCACCGGGCGGAGTTCGATCCGTCGGGGCATTACCAGGTGGTCATCGACGCCGATCTGGCCCCGGGTTCCCTGACCCTGGCCGACGCCTTCCTCCCCGGCGAGGAAGAGGGCGAATACCTGATTTCCACCTATTGTTGCCACCCTTCCCTGGCCAACGACAATCTTTCCGGGCTGATCCTGGTCGCCCTGCTCTACAACCGCCTGGCCGAACGCCCCCATCGCCGGTTCGGCTATCGTTTTGTCATCTGCCCGGAGACCATCGGGGCCATCACCTATCTGGCCCATCATCAGGAGGCCATGCAACGGGTCAGGGGCGGTTTCGTGGTCACCTGCGTCGCCGGTCCCGGCCCCTTGAGCGTCAAGCACAGCTATCAGGGCAACCATGAACTGGATCGGGCAACACAGGTGTGGTGCCGGGATCAGGGGTTGGAGCGACTGGACTATCCCTTTTCCATCCATGGCAGCGACGAACGACAATATTCCCCGCCCCCCTGGCGAATCCCCATGATATCAATCTGCAAGGATAAATATTATGAATATCCCCAGTATCACACCTCCCTGGACAACCTGGATTTTGTCTCGGTGGAC
>CAIWLA010000462.1 GCA_903913345.1 uncultured Magnetococcales bacterium
AGCTCAAACAAAGGCGAGGCCCGACAGACCATAAACACCCCCGCCGTCACCATGGTGGCCGCATGAATCAGGGCCGACACCGGGGTCGGTCCCTCCATGGCGTCCGGCAGCCAGGTGTGCAAAATAAACTGCGCCGACTTGCCCATGGCCCCCACAAACAGCAACAGGCAGATCAGGGTGATGGTTTCCACCGAACCAAACCACAAAAAGTCAATCGTCGGCACATACTGGCCCGTTCCCGCCATCCGAAACACCGTGGCATAGTCCAGGGTGTGAAAGACCTGATAAATGGTGAAGATACCCAGAGCAAAACCAAAATCCCCCACCCGGTTGACCAGGAACGCCTTGATCGCCGCGTTGCAGGCCGACTCCTTCTTGTACCAGAAACCGATCAACAGATAGGAGGCCAGACCCACCCCCTCCCAGCCGAAAAACAGTTGCAAAAAGCTGTCACCCGTCACCAGCATCAGCATGGCAAAGGTGAAAAAGGAGAGATAACTGAAAAAACGCGGCTGGTCCGGGTCTTCCGCCATATAGCCGACCGAATAGATGTGGATCAGTGTGGAAATGCCCGACACCACAATCAACATCACCGCCGTCAACCGGTCGATCAACAGGCCGAAGGAGACGTGAAACTCCCCGGAGACAATCCAGCTCCAAACCTCCTGCCGGATGGGGTCGCCATTGCCAACCGCAATCTCCAGAAAGGTCTGAATGGCCAGACAGGCCGAGACCGACATCCCCGCAATCGTCACCAGACGCGACAGGGTGTTACCCAGGAGACGACCAAACAGTCCGGCAATCAGTGAGCCGAACAACGGTGCCAGGACAATCAAAAGATGCTTGCTCATAGTTTCAATTCCATGGCCTTACCGGCTCAACCCTTCAGGGAGTCAATCTGTTCCACATCAATCGTGGCCCGATTGCGGAAAAAGGATACCAAAATGGCCAAACCAATCGCCGCTTCCGCCGCCGCAACCGCCAGGACAAAAAAGGTGAAAATCTGCCCGGTTACATCGCCATTATAGTGGGAAAAGGCCACAAAATTAACGTGTACCGACAGCAGAATCAGCTCAATGCTCATCAGAATGATGATCACATTGCGCCGGTTCAAAAAGATGCCCATCACCCCCATCGTGAACAGAATGGCACCCAAAATCAGACAATGATGCAGCGACATGGTTTTATTACGCCCCTTCGCCCGGTTGCCGTTTAACGAGTTCCACCGCTTCCGCCCGCGTGCGGGCAATCTGCTGGCTGATATTCTGCCGCTTCCGCCCCGTCTTCTTCGGGCGCAGTGTCAACACAATCGCCCCGATCAGGGCCACCAGCAACACCAAAGAAGCCAACTCAAAGGGATACAGATATTGTGTATACATCGCCCGGCCAATGGCCAGCGTGTTGGGCACCGCAGGTACCGCCGCCGCCGTCGTCGGCAACGCATGGCTCTGGGAAAAAATCACCACAAATTCCGCCAGAATCACCAGACCAACCGCCAGCCCCAACGGCAAATGGCCAATCGCCTGCTCCTTCAGCGAGGCAAAATCCACATCCAGCATCATGACCACAAACAGGAACAGTATCGCCACCGCACCCATGTAGACCATGACCAGCAGCGCCGCCAGAAATTCCGCCTCCAGCAACACAAACACCGCTGCTGTGGAAAAAAAGGTCAAAACCAGAAACAAGACCGAATGCACCGGATTGCGACTGCGAATCACCCCCGCCGCCGCCA
>CAIWLA010000463.1 GCA_903913345.1 uncultured Magnetococcales bacterium
CGGAGTGACTGGAGTTCAGACGTGTGCTCTCCGATCTGTGCTGTTTGGCGTGTGCATTTCCATGGTGATCACCCTGTTCATGACCCAATCACGGGGGGGGAACGGCTCACTTTTCCTCGCATTGTTCCTGGTTTCCCTCCTTTCCCGAATCTTGACTCCCCGCAAGAAACTCCTCTCCTCTCCCTCGAAGACCACCTTTTTTATACTGGCAGTCTCCATTCTGGTCGGCAGTTCTGTGGGACTTGAGCAACTCGTGGGGCGTTATCTGGAGACCCATGTCGAACAGGAAGACCGTCTGACAACCGCATCGACTGCCCGAAAAATGGTCGCCGATTATCCCTGGTTCGGCAGTGGCAGCGGCACCTTTGCCTTCGTCTATCCCCGGTATCAGAGTGCATCCTTCGCGCCTGTACTGCTTGACCATGCCCACAACGATCATCTGGAATTTCTGACGGAACGCGGGATCATCGGCTATGGTTTGCTGGTCGCCGGGGTTCTGGCCTGTTGGTGGCAGACGGCACGTGCCTATGGCACACGCCGCGATCCCCTGGCCTCTGCCCTGCTGTACGCCAGCCTGGTGGCCACCCTCTCCCTGGTGATACATGGACTGACCGATTTTAATTTCCAAATTCCAGTCAATGCGCTATACTTCATGGTACTGCTGGCCCTGGGATTGCGGGGTACGCAGGTGGCTTCCGCACAGCAACATGCCCGCGTACAGCACCATACCCGATAGAGGGTTCACCACTGCCAACCACTTTTTGCAACCCTGCACAACCAAGACCCAATGGAGAGTGCCCATGAAGACAATGGATGGACAACGGCTGACAGGGAGAAACCAATGAGTCGATTTTTTGATCTGTGCCACTCACTGCGGGCTGCTCCACAGAGCTGGCTGGTCACGGGGGTCGCCGGTTTTATCGGCAGCAACCTCTTGGAAACCCTGCTGGCCCTGGATCAAACCGTGGTGGGATTGGATAATTTTTCGACCGGGTACCGCCACAATCTGGATCAGGTCAGAGCGGTCGTCACCCCGGCGCAATGGCAACGATTCACCTTCCACGAGAGGGACATCCGCCATCTGGAGGATTGCCAACGGGCGTGCAACGGTGTGGATCGGGTACTGCATCAGGCGGCCCTTGGTTCCGTACCCCGCTCCATCGAGGATCCGATCACCACCAACCAGGTCAATGTGGACGGTTTTCTCAACATGCTGGTCGCGGCCAAGGGGGCTGGCGTCAAGCGGTTTGTGTATGCGGCCTCCAGCTCGGTTTATGGAGATCATCCCGGATTGCCCAAGGTGGAAGAGAACATTGGCAAACCCCTCTCCCCGTATGCAGTGACCAAATATGCCAATGAACTCTACGCCGATGTGTTTGCCAGCACGTATGGCATGGAGAGTGTGGGATTGCGCTACTTCAATATATTTGGCCGCAGACAGGATCCCAACGGGGCCTATGCGGCGGTCATCCCGGTATGGATTGGCCATCTCTTGCGGCGTCAACCCGTTTACATCAATGGGGATGGTGAGACAAGTCGTGATTTTTGTTATATCGACAACTGCGTACAGGCCAACCTGTTGGCCGCCACCACCGCAGATCCCTCTGCCATCAACCAGATCTATAATATCGCATTGAACGAACGCACCACCTTGAACACCCTGTTTGCCCGGATCAGGGAGGGGTTGCAAAAACGGATGCCCGGACTGGGCGATATTCAGCCCCTGTACCGGGATTTCAGACCGGGGGATGTACGCCATTCCCTGGCTGACATTTCCAAGGCCAAACGGTTGCTGGGGTATCAACCCACCCATCCATTCAGCCAAGGGATTGAGGCATCGATGGATTGGTATCTGGCGCATCTCAAGCAGGGGTCTTGAGCACCTTTTCATTCTGGGGGCGGCGGGGGCGGGACTCTCGCCCCCTCGCTCACAGCCCCGTATTGGCCAACTGTGCCCCCAGACGAACCGGCTGAATCGCTCGACACAGCCCGCTCTCTTTCAGCAAGGTGACCACTGCCCCGCAGACGGTTCCCTCCTCTGACACCTGTTCAAAATGGGTGGGCATTTGCTTGAGAAACCGAGGCATCACCGTCTCGGCCTTCATGCCGATGATGGAGTGGTAACAACCGGTCATTCCCACATCGGTCTGAAAGGCGGTCCCCTTGGGCAAAATGCGATGGTCCGCCGTGGGAATGTGGGTGTGTGTCCCCAGGACAGCCGACACCCGCCCATCCAGATGGTGGCCCATCGCCCCCTTTTCCGAGCTGGCCTCCGCGTGCATGTCCACAATAATGGCGTCCACATCCCGTCCCATCTGCACCCGATCCAAAAACCGATCCGCCGTCTGAAAAGGGCAATCCAGTGGGTCCATGAAAACCCGACCCGACAGGTTGAGTACCGCCACCCTGAGACCAGAGAGGGTCGTAAACAGGACAGAACCATGGCCGGGCACACCGGACGGATAATTCATGGGACGCAACAGGCGGTTATTGTTGTCCAGATAGCCAAAAATTTCCTTGTATTTCCAGATATGATTGCCTGTGGTGATGACATCGATGCCCAGATGGAACAACTCGGTCGCCACACTGGGCGTAATGCCAATGCCACCGGCACTGTTTTCACCATTGGCAATGACCATATCCAACG
>CAIWLA010000464.1 GCA_903913345.1 uncultured Magnetococcales bacterium
CGGATTTATGAAAATACAGCCCCGAATCGGGACATTTGCGAAACATTTTTGCGGCCATGATTAACCTCTATCCTCCCTTTATTTCACGTAAATTTTACCGAGCATGGTATGGTGGCCAATGCCGCAGAATTCGTTGCACACCACCCCATACTCACCCGCCTGGTTGGGTGTGATATTCATGACCACTTCATAGCCGGGGAGAATTTGCACATTGATGTTGACCGGTTGCAGAGAAAACCCATGCTGCCAATCCACGGAGGAAATATGCAGGCGATAGCTCTTGTCTTTTTCCAGTTCCAGCATCGGCCACCACTGCCACATGCGGGCCACGAGGTAGACATCGCTGCCGGGTGGCGGTTTGACCACCGGGATATCCATTTTGGTCTCTTTGCGCACGGTGTATTTGTCCACCATGGCCACCGCCTTGGCTTCATAGGCTTCCGGTTTGACGCGATAGGCCTCGTTGGAGAGGTTCTGGTTGCCGAAGACATGCCAGTAGGGCATCCAGAGAAAAAGGACCAGACACCAGCTCAAGGCCAGGATGATCCAGGTAACCTCAACCCTGTGGATGGGTTCGTTCCACCAAACGATGTGACTGGGGGGGGTAAGACTCATTGATGACGCTCCTTTTCGTTCCCGTTATTTGGCCAGGGGGATGCTGATGACTTCAACAATGCCCCAAATGGTATAGAGGACTGTGGGCACCAAAACGCCCAATATCAACAAAGCGAAGGGGTTATCCAAAAGTCTCTGTATGGCGGGGATCGGTTCCGACCCTTCTCCGAGAGTGTGTTGTGCTGCCGTGGGACGTGAAGTTTCCATTTTTTTTCTCTTTTCCTCTTTGCAATAGGACGGTTAAACGAAACCTGGGACGGATCATCAAGGTTATGCCAACAGTGAGCCTGTGGCACACGCTGCCAACCAGGGATTCGAAACATGAACAACGGCAAGCCGCAATCAAACACGTTTGGCGTTCACAATAGAAAAAAACCGACACCCTTCACCAAACCTTTCCAGTTTTTCACATTGCAAGGTGAATATAATTGACCCAGGTCAAGTAATTCAAAAAAAAGCGGCTTCTGTCTGGTTACGATGACCATTGCCAATGGTATACCATGAGATAGACGGTCAATCCAGTCAAAGAGGCCAAGGCCCAGATGGCCAGTGTCCATTTGGCCAGTTTTTTATGTTGCGTTCGGCGGTGTCGCAGGGCGTGAAAGAGGGTGATGGGCAGCAAGAGACCGGTCGTCACGGCGGAGAGGGCGTGGACGATCAGGATGGTGTAGTAGAGGGTACGCACATCGCCCTGACCGGGGAAAGGGGTGATGCCCCGCTGGGCATGATAGATCAGGTAGGAGACCAGAAAGAGGGTGGCGGTGAGGAGGGCGAACATCATGAACCGTTGGTGACGCTCCGTGCGGCCACCACGCGCCGCCGCGTAGCCGATCAGGGCCAGGGTCAGGGCCATGACATTGAGCAGGGCATTCCAATGGGGCAGGGTGGTCAGCATGGCAATCGACTCGATGGCTTTTTCATGGTGACTCGTCGGGGAGACCCTTTCCGGCATGATGCAGACGGTGGGTAATGAACAGGGAGAGGGTAAAGAGCACCACGGCTCCCGCCTGATGGGCCGATGCCAGGGGGATGGGCACCAACCACAGCAGGGTGGTGATGCCCAGGGTCAGTTGCAACAAGACCATGCCCAGCAACAGGTGCAGTGCCAAACGGGCGGGCCGGTCCAGGGGGCGGTGCCGGGCCACCCACCAGAAAAGGAGAACGGAGAGGAATACCGTGGTCGCCAACAGACGATGATCCCACTGTACGGTGGCCACATTTTCAAAAAAATTGAGATAAACCGGTTGCAAAAGGAGAAAACCCTCCGGGATCCAGTGGTCATTCATCAGGGGGAAGGTGTTGAAGGCCATACCAGCCCCCAGTCCAGCCACA
>CAIWLA010000465.1 GCA_903913345.1 uncultured Magnetococcales bacterium
CCTGATGCGCCGAACTCCCGGTGGCGGTCATCACCAGGGTTTCCCGGATGACACCGGATTCACAGGCCAACCCACCAAAGATGAGTTGTTCCTGACCAACAACACTCTGCAACCCGGCAATCAAGGCACTGCCGTTGACCGCCAACCCAGGCGCAAACAGCAGGACAGCTTGCAACCCCTGCATGGACAAAGCGTTACCGATCTCCACCCCGGCTTGCCAGGAATCGCCCAGGCCGGACACGTTGGCCATCGCAGTCTGCACACTGCCCGAACGGAAACGGACCGCCGTGACCACACAAGACCCGTCACAGGTTCCCTGATTGGAAATTTCACCAGCCGTCGAGACCCCCACACAGTGCGCAGACGGAAAGGCAAACAACAACCGGGCCAGGGTCTCCTGAGTCAGGAAATAATGCTTGTCTGCAAAGACCAGCACCCGCATGGGATCAATCCGTTGCAAAGGTTCGAGCAGACTGTCGTCTAGTTCTGGTTGGTAAAACTGAACCTGCCTGACATCCATATTTATGATCCCGGTCAGAATAATTCCACAATAAAATAATTTAAGTTAATACACAGGCACCATAAAGCTCGTTCGCCAACCCTGCTTCCAATAAAACTAAAAGCAAAGAGTGCGTCCAGAACCTGTAGACCAGCCAGGGGATGCGTCCACAAGTTCGAAAGAATAGTACCAGAAAGAGAAGAGAAAAGCAATTCAAATTTGCCTGGATCCCATTTTTTATGACCGCCCAATCACCTGTCGTCCGCCCACGAGATCTTGTCGTGTGTGTGGAAACACACGGCCAAGGCGGGGAGCGTGCCCTGGCATGACATGTTCGTATTGGCTCATCGTTTGCTTCAATACTGTGTTGTGCTTGGCGGCACGTATGTCTCGGTCCGTCAGGGTGGCGATTGCCCGTTTGGCTTTTTTAGAAATTATAAATATTATCAACCAGTTGAATAACTGTCAAAGATGGGACAGGAGTGGCGGCAGTGGTGATGGGTCTGCATGAGGCCTTGCCTTGGCTTTTTTATCTGGGATTGGGGGTTCTCCTGATCATTGGGCTCATGCTCTATTGGAACAGTCGCCTGGAAGGGGAGATTGCCGAACGCAGACGGATAGAAAGACGCCTCCGCTTGGCTCTCGACGGGGGGTACCTGGGCTTGTGGGATGTGGATCTGGCGACCGAATTTGTGGTGGTGAACGATATCTGGGCGGAAATGCTTGGCTATCACCTGGAAGAGATTCAACCCGTCTCCCGCTCTTTTTGGCTCAAGACCATTCATCCCGATGACCGGGAGAGGGTGCTGCAGGCAGGGCGTGCCTGTCAGGCCGGAGAGCAGGAACATTATGTGGTGGAATATCGTGCCCTTGCCAAGGATGGTCTCCGATGGTTGCTCTCCCGTGGCGCGGTGGTGGAGCGCGACGGGCGAGGAAAGCCCACCCGTATGGTGGGTACCGTGCAGGATATTACGGTGCGCAAGAATGCCGAGGATATGTTGCGGGAATCCGACGAACGCAGCTCATTGATCTTGTCTTCCGTAACAGATGGGATTTTTGTGATGGATATCTCAGGACGGACCACTTTCGCCAATAAGGCGGCGGCGGCCATGTTGGGGTTTACGGTGGAAGAATTGATCGGCATTTCGATGCACAGCACCATCCATCATACCCATCCAGATGGTTC
>CAIWLA010000466.1 GCA_903913345.1 uncultured Magnetococcales bacterium
CCCCCGTATACCCTGAGCAATTCTCCCCATCTGCTCCACTGCTTCCGCCGTCTCTGATGTTTTGATAAAGGCCGTCATTTTCGGTATCCCGATGGAGGCCAGGATGGCAATAATGGCCACCACCACCATCAATTCGATCAGCGTAAAGCCTCCCTCACCCCGGCGCGCATTCCGAACAGGAGTCCACCCCTGCGTTGTGATCCTTGTCATCATTTTTTCCCCTTTTATTTGGTTTATTCGAGCCTGGCACCAACCGGAGGCCGCACCCTGACTGGCCCTTTATCGGCCACCCTTAGAACAACTGAAACATCTTGGCAAACACACCCATCGGACAGCGCGGAAAAGAGGAGTGCAAAAAGTGCCTCACCCGGCCGCGATGCCTCAAGAGGGCGGCAACCCCTTTCTGTATCGCATCAACACCCGTGACGAATCCGGGGCCTTCCCATAGCGGTATTCCAGGCGCACATAGTTCCCCACCTCAGGATTATACCACCATTTTTCGTAGCCGCTCCAGTTGCTCTTTTGGCTGCGACTGCTCCAGACCAGCACCCAGCAGTCAAACTTTCCGGCGGGCACCTCAATGGTCTCCTGCCCCACCACGCTCCAGGAAGTCTGATGCACGTAGAGCTTTTTGTCGATCAAATATTCACGGGCAAAAGTGACCATTTTGCCAACCGCCAGGGGAAACAGGGTCTCCGGATTGGGGGATTGATAAACGACCTGCCTCCGTACCCCCTCTTCCTGGGAATCCACCTTGAAAAACCCGTTCCGTCTGACCCAGTCATCCGGCTTGTCCATGCGTTGCAGGGTCGCCATCCTACCATCTGTTTCAGTCACTTGCAAACCATATCCATCGCTGTATTCCCAGAAAGACCCCAACTGCCACGGCGGCGATTGCGTCATGTCGATTTCTGGAACACCCTCGACCGATCCCTGAATGGTGGGGGCCGGGTTGGTTGCCCGCTCCAGCGGGGCATCGAACGAGCCACCAGGGGTCACGCAACCACCCAGTACACCCAGCAGCGCAAGCCGGACTGCCACCGAAACAATGTTGGGAAAGTGCAATGACATCGACTGGTTACTCCCGTCCCAAATACGAAACATAATCCTAAAACAATCCCGGTCTTTTGCCGGAAAGGGTCTCCCAACTGCCCTGATCGGACCGATCACCCGCACCCTGGCGCAGGATATAGGTCAAGGGCGGCAGTGAGCCAGAACGTACCGCATCGGCAGAGGCCTGGGCACGAATGACCAGCTGCCCATTGTCCGCCAGAAAGGCATCATACACAAAATCCTCCCGCAGCTTCAGACCCAACTCATCGCGAATGGCATCCGGCATCTCTTCGGCAGAGAAGAGTATGTATTGTTCGCGGGTTTGATAATGGTTGGCCTCCCACTGCGCGATGCTGGCCACCCTCTGCTGAACCACCAATTTTTTACTGCCGGTAAAAAATTTGGCATCCAACGCCGGATAAGCCAGTGCCATTATCAGCAACAGGGTGCCGCATGTCCAGTTAAGGGAAATGATTACTCTTTCCATGTCGAGACCCTCTCGTCTACTCGTCCTCGGAAACCTTCGTCTGCGGCATGGACAAAAGCTGACTATCCCTCTCCAAACCCTTCTGTTCCTGTGTCAGGAAAGAGCGTTGGTCTTCTATGTAATCCTTGGCCCGCACACCCTGGGTGGAGACAATATCCTTGTAGGAAAAGACCTTCGGCGTGATAAAAAAGACCGTCTCTGTCTTCTTGTCCTCGGAACTTTTGGTTCCAAACAGATTGCCCACCACCGGTATATCCATCAAGAGAGGAATGCCCGAATGACCCTCGCTGCGCGACGTGTTGAACAAGCCACCCATGACAAAGGTGGCTCCATCGGGAATGATAATGTTGGTTTGCATCCCCTGGCCATCGGTTTGCACCAGATTGCCACCGATCGGGGAGAGTGCGGTATTTTTGGCATCAATATTCATCCGCACCAGACGGGAACCATCCTCCTCTTCCGTTTTGATCACCGAGGGGATGATCACCAGGGTGATGCCTGCTTCCGCCGACGAGGACGACCCCTGGCTGGGCGAGGATTGCGCATTTCCGATGGTGACAGAATTGACCGACAGGTTGGTAATTTTGGTCGTATTGCTGATATGGGCCGCCAGATTGTTCAGCGTCACCACCCGTGGCGAGGCCACTGTGTGCGCCTTGCCATCGTTGGCCATGGCGGTGATGGCCGACTCCAGCACCTCCCTGGTCCCTCGATAAAGGAATTGGGCACCCAATCCGCCCTGGGTAGACATGACCTGACTGAGACCGACCTTTGTGGGCATAACGGCTGCCTGGGCGGTAGCGAGGGCAACGGCGGCGGTCGCATTGTTTACGTCACCTTGGAGTTGAGTACCGTTTGGAACCGCACCAGTACCAGCAGCA
>CAIWLA010000467.1 GCA_903913345.1 uncultured Magnetococcales bacterium
ACCCCCACCGGGGGGGATGATCCCCCCCGGACCCCCGCAATCATTTAAAAAAGAGGGGAGGCGATGCCAGACGGGCCGGTTATGCCTTGTGCGTTGTCTGACGACCGAAAAAGGGAAGGGGGTGGGCATGGAATCTAGGCTTCCTGCCATTCGGGCAGGGTTATCCCTTCCTTCGCGAGAATGACGGTCAATTCGGCGACCAACTGGTGCAGGTGAGCACGGCTTTTGGCCTCGATGCGGGCGACCAGGGCGGGTTGGGTATTGGAGACACGCAGCAACCACCAGCCCTGATCCGTCTGGACCCGGATCCCATCGATCGCCGAAAAGGGCGTGCCCCGTGCCTCCTGTTCCCGCAGAATCCGCTCCATCACCTGAAACTTGCGGTCATCCGGGCAATGGAGGCGCAACTCCGGGGTGGAAAAGCAGTCGGGCAGGTTTTGCAGTCGTTGCGAGAGGGTTTCCGGTCCGCTGGCGACCAGTTCAATGAGTCGCATGGCGGCGTACAGGGCATCATCGTAGCCCAGGTAGCGGTCGGCAAAAAAGAGGTGTCCGCTCATTTCGCCAGCCAGTGGGGCACCGGTCTCCCGCATTTTGGCCTTGACCAGGGAGTGGCCGGTCTTCCACATCAGTGGGGAGCCACCCGCTGCGGTCACGGCGTCGAACAGCAACTGGGAACATTTGACATCCCCGATAATGGTGGCTCCGGGTTTCTGCGCCAAAATATCGCGGGCGAAGAGAATCATCAGGCGATCGCCCCAGACGATCCGTCCCGTCTCATCCAAAGCACCGATGCGGTCCCCATCCCCGTCGAAGGCGATGCCCAGTTCCGCATCGGTCTCCTGCATATGATGCCAGAGGCCCCGCAGATTGTCCGGGATGGTGGGGTCCGGGTGATGGTTGGGAAAGCTTCCATCCACCTCGGCAAACAGCACATCTCCCGATACACCGGGCAGACGGACCAGCATCTCTGGCGCGACCACCCCCGTGACCCCATTGCCGCAATCCATCGCGACCGTGATGGAGCGGCCCGGTTTGAAATCGGCGAGTATCCGCTGGAGATACCGTTCCAACACCCTTCCCGTTTGGATCTCGCCCGTCTCCGCCACGGGGAGAACGCCAGCCTCCCACCGTTGGCGAATGGCCTGAATCTCGGCACCATAGACCGATTGATGGTCGCGGACCATTTTCAACCCATTGTATTCCGGTGGATTATGGCTTCCGGTCACCATGATGGCGGCATCGGCGGCAAAATGGTGATTGGCAAAATAGAGGGCAGGGGTGGGGACCAGACCACAATCGATCACCTGGGCACCGCCTTGGGCCAGACCGTTGATCAATGCCTGGGCCAGGGCGGGTGACGAGTGGCGACCATCCCGACCGGCGACAATGCAGAACGGCCCCGCCTGGGTGCGGCGGGCGCGCACATGCTGGGCAAAGGCGATTCCCAGCCCGGTCATCAGGGATTCACTCAACTCCTGTCCGGCCAAGCCGCGAATGTCGTACTCTCGAAAAATATGGGAAATATTATCCACGACCTACCCCTACATAGTGAAAACCGGCCTGCCGCATGGCCTCCGGGACATAGACATTGCGCAGATCGCAAAAGAGATAGAGACCATCCTCGCGCGGGCGCATGGTCGCCTGGATCCGTGCCATATCCAGGTTGCGGAATTGATTCCACTCCGCCAGGAGGACAACGGCATCGGCCCCCTGACAGGCATCGTAGGCATCGGTTCGATAATCCAGATCGGGCAGATGCCGACGGGCGGAGGGGATCCCTTCGGGGTCGAAGGCCTGAATGCGTACCCCCTGTTGGATCAAGGCGGGCAGAATGGTCAATGCCGGGGCATCCCGCATGTCGTCGGTATTGGGCTTGAAGGTCAGCCCCAGCACGGCCACGGTGGCACCCTGGAGACGATCGCCCAGTGCCCGGACGATTTTGGTGACCATCCGCTGTTTTTGGGCCTCATTGGCGGTGATGACGGCCTCCACCACCGTGACGGGTTCACCGTATTGGGTGGCTGTACGCGCCAACGCCAGGGTATCCTTTGGAAAACAGGAGCCGCCATAACCCGGACCGGGATGCAAAAATTTGCCGCCTATCCGCCGGTCCAGACCCATTCCCTTGGCCACCCCATGCGCATCCGCGCCGACCGCTTCGCACAGATTGGCGATTTGATTGATAAAGGTGATCTTGGTGGCCAGAAAGGCATTGGCGGCATATTTGGTCAATTCCGCCGTGACAATATTGGTGACCAGGATGGGGGTTTCGATCAGGTAGAGGGGCCGATAGACGGAGCGCAAGAGGGCCTCTGCCCGGGCCTCTTCCACGCCGATCACCACCCGGTCGGGTCGCATGAAATCCTCGATGGCCGACCCTTCGCGCAAAAATTCCGGGTTGGAGGCGACGGCAAAGTCGGCCTCCGGGTTGGTGGTGCGAATGATTTCAGCCACTTGGGTGCTGGTACCGACCGGGACGGTGGATTTGGTGACGACAACGGTAAATTTTTTGATATGGCTGGCTATCTGGCGGGCGGCCTCGAAGACATAGCGCAGGTCCGCCGCGCCATCGCCCCGCCGTTCCGGGGTGCCGACCGCGATAAAGACCACCTCGCTTTGGCGCACCGGTTCTGCCAGGTGGGTGGTAAAGTGCAGTCGGCCAGCCGAGCTGTTGCGTTCGATCAGTATATTCAATCCGGGTTCAAAGATGGGAATTTCACCCCGCTGCAAACGAGCAATTTTGTCGGCATCATTGTCCACACAGGTGACATCGACGCCAAACTCCGAAAAACAGGCCCCGGAAACCAGCCCGACATATCCTGCACCGATGATGGTAATACGCATATGACCTGCTCTTTATATAGTGGGTTAGGGTGAGGTTTGCGCCGTCCAGTGGGTCAACTGTTCGTGGAGGAAGGGGAGCAGACGCTCCCGCATCTCGTGCTGCTCCAGGGCCAGAGCCAGATTGGCCATCTGGAATCCCACCTTGTCGCCACAATCAAAACGGGTGCCCTGGAAACGAAAGCCGTAGAGGGGATGGTCCTGCATCAGGAGGGCCATGGCATCGGTCAATTGCACCTCGCCGCCGGCACCGGTCTTTTTCTGGCCCAGCAGGTCAAAAATTTCCGGCCTCAGAATGTAGCGGCCAATGATGGCCAACCGGGAGGGGGCATCGTGCGGGGCCGGTTTTTCCACCAACCCCTTGGCCTGGACCAGACGCCCCGTGGTATCGGCCTGGGCCACCGGATCCAGAATGCCATACTTATGGGTCTCTTTCTGGGCAACGGTCATGATGGCCACCATGGAATGGTGCTGGTGTTCAAATTCGTCGCACATCTGCTGCATGATCGGTGGTGCCCCTTCTTTCGGCCAAACCAGATCATCGGGCAACAGGACGGCAAAGGGGAGATCACCCACCAGGTGCCGGGCACACCAGACGGCATGTCCCAGCCCCAACGGTTCATTCTGGCGGGTGAAGAGCAGACAGCCGGGGGTTGGCACCAGCGATCGGATCTGTTGCAGAAGCCCTTCCCGTTTGCGTTCCCGCAACGCCCCCTCCAGTTCCGGGACATAGTCAAAATGGTCAGCGAGCATCTCTTTGCCCCGTCCGGTGACAAAAATGATGCGCTCAATGCCCGCTGCGAGGGCCTCTTCCACGGCATACTGGATCAGAGGTTTGTCGACCACAGTCAACATTTCTTTGGGCATGGCCTTGGTGGCGGGCAGAAAACGGGTGCCCAAACCAGCGACAGGGATAACAGCGGTGCGAGGTCTCATCCGGTTTTTGATCAATCCCAAAGAGTGACGATCCACATTCCAGGCGCGGCGGCCGCTGGGGTGGCCGCCGCCGAAAGGGGGTGTGGTGGTGGGTTAATTGTTTTTCGCGCCCTGGTTCACCCAGTTGCGCAACACCTGAATTTCGCAGGGGGTGAGACGTTTGCGATTGTGCGGCATCCGAATACCGGCCCGGCCCTCCACGAGGACGTTCAAATTGCTCACCATGGCATTGCCTGGGACGATGACCGAACCAAAGCGGGTGCCTTTCATGAGGCCGTCATAGCTTTCCAGATTGAGTCCGCTGTAGGCCACGCCCGGACCATCCGCGCGGTGACACTCCAGACAGCGATATTGCAGGATGGGTTGCACATCGTTTTTGAAGCTGACCAGAGAGCTTTCTTCCGCGTACCCGTTGGCAACGAGCAGCAGGCAGGAGGCCAGGAAGGCACCTGTCCACCCCAGTATTTTGCCCGTTTTGCCTGAATCTCTATGCATCTGTTTCTCCTTCGGTCTCATCGATCGATGCCCTTGCGGGAAGGGCGTTGCCTCCAGCGGTGCTGGAATCCGAACACCAGTCGTTGTGCATTATAACGGCTTTTTTTCCTGAAGAAAACGGACAAAAGCATCAGCGGGCAGGGGTCGGCTGTAGAAAAACCCCTGAATTTCATCGGTGCAATTTTCTGCCATGAAATCCCACTGTTCTTGTGTTTCCACCCCCTCGGCCACCACCTGCATGCGCAGACTCTTGCCCATGGCGATGATGGCGCGGACGATGGCCATGTCGTCGGTCTGATGGGGCAGATCGCGGATGAAGGAGCGATCAATCTTGATGGTCTGGATGGGAAACCGCTTCAAATAGCTCAGCGAGGAGTAGCCCGTTCCAAAGTCGTCCATGGCGATGGAGAGACCCAGGGAACGCAGTTGGGTCAGGGTCTGGATGGCCTCTTCCACATTGTCCACCATCATGCTTTCGGTGATCTCCAGTTCCAGTGCCTCGACGGGCAAGCCGGTCTCCTGCAACGTTCGGGCAACCATGGTGTAGAGATCCGGTTGCCGGAATTGCCGGGCAGAGAGGTTGACGGCCACTTTCAGCGGGCCATGCCCGGCCTCCAGCCAGGCCTGGGTCTGACGACAGGCCGTGGCCAGAATCCACTCCCCCATGGGAATCACCAGACCGCTCTCTTCCGCCACCGGTATGAACTCGCCCGGTGAAATCATGCCGGATTGGGGATGGTTCCAGCGGACCAGGGCCTCCATGCCGATGATGCGGCGGCTCGCGACCTCCACCTTGGGTTGATAGTGCAAGACGAATTCCTGGTTATCCAGGGCGGAGCGTAAATTTTTTTCCAGCAGCAACCGTCGGTCCACCTGTTCGCCCATCGTCGGCTTGTAAAACTGGTAGGTGTCGCGCCCGCTGTTTTTGGACCGTGTCAGGGCAATCTCCGCATTTTTGATGAGGGAGAGGGGTTGATCGCCATCGTCGGGATAGAGGGTGATGCCGATGCTGACGGTGATGAACAACTCCGTCTGCTCAATGATGAAGGGTTTGGCGATGGCCTTGACCAGTTTGTTGACGACCACCAGGGCATCTTCCGGTTGTCGGATCTCCCGCAGGATGAAGGCGAAGGCATCGCCGCCCATGCGGGCCAGGGTATCGCCATCGCGGATAAACTCCCGCAGTCGTCCCGCAATCTCCTGGAGCAGCTGATCGCCACGGATATGGCCCAAGTGGTTGTTGATATTCTGGAAACGATCGACATCAAAAAACAGGACCAACAGGCGGGTGTTGCTGCGACTGGCATGACCGATGGCCTGGGAGAGGCGGTCCATGAACAACTCCCGGTTGGGCAGACCGGTCAGGGTATCGTGTTGACCGGCATAGTACAGGGCCTGGTCTCTGGCCTGGAGGGGTGAGAGATCGTGGAAGACGCTGATATAGCGATTGGTCTCTCCCGTTTGATCGCGAATGGCGGTGATGGTGGCAAATTGGGGATAGGCCTCGCCGTTTTTGCGCCGATTCCAGAGTTCCCCCTTCCAATGGCCCTGATCGGTAATCTTCTTCCACATGTTTTTGTAAAAGGTGGCGTCCTGGCGATCGGAACGCAACAGACGGGGGGTTTGGCCGACGGCCTCCTCGGCGGAAAAGCCGGTGATGGTGCTGAAAGCCGGATTGACGGAGAGAATGATCCCCTCCGGGCTGGTAATCATCACCCCTTCCACGGCATGTTCCAGGACCATCTTGGTAATATTCAACTGCCCTTCCGCCTCGGCCAGGGCACCTTCAAAGACGCTGGTCGCCATTTTGAGACGGTCTTCGGTATCCTGTTTTTGGCGGGACAACCGCTGGATGGTGAGCAGATCGCGAAAGCCCCGCAGGGCGATGGTGACCGCGCTGATGAGCTTTTGGCTGGTGAGTTCGGTCTTTTCCCGATAGTCGTTGATGTCGTATTCGGCGATGACCTTGAATTCGGGGGCCTGTCCAGCCTGACCGGTGCGCAGGATGATGCGTACCAGGTGGTTCTGGAGGCCGTCCCGGACATGGCGGACCAACATCAGACCGGCGTCATCCGTCTCCATCACCACATCCAGCAACAGCACGGCGGTTTCCGGGTGTTCCGCCATCAATGCCTGTGCCTCTGTGCCGGAATAGGCGTGCAGAAAGGCGACGGACTGGTGGTCAAACCGAAGATCGCGCAACACCAATCGGGGTCAGTTTATGCACATCCTCATCGTCATCGACAATCATGATGATCCAAGGGGTGTCGCCTGGATGGGTGGTGGCGCGCCCAGAAACCCCTGTTCCGCCCACGGGGTGGGGTGGGGTGGCGGGTGCGACCAGTGACTCTTCCTGCCTGTCCGTCATGGCATTTATCTCGTGGATCTTTACAAACCATTCCAGTGGCGGCGATCAGCCATGGTCCGTGCGCGTTCACCGGTCAAGAATGACATAATGTGACACCGAACGACCAGTATGGCATGTTCCTGGAGAAAAGGCCAGCCTCTCTTTATGCTGTTCACCGCCATTGTGCAACCGCTTTACCCGGTGATGCCCATGGGGTATTCTGCCGATTGGGCTGGTTCAGGTACAGCAGGGGTTGGGAAGGTGGCATGAAGGGAATGGATGGGGTGCTCACGATCCGGGTGTTGGGCCTGTTGGCGGCGGGTTTGGCACTGTCCGGTTGTACAGGGAACAGGACACCGTTTGATTCGGGTGTGCTGGATGCGGAGTTGATTGCCCAGATGGCGGGATCGGCCAAAAACCGGGGGCAGAATGGCCCGCGTGGGGCGGTGGAGGGGGGGTTGATCGGTTATGCGGTGGGTCATGGAATGGACCAGCAGGATCAGCAACAGGCCGGTCAGGTGTATGAGGAGGCCGCAGACCATCAATCCGTCTCCTGGTTCAATTCCGATACCGGGTATCAATACACGGTGACGCCCCGTTCCACGCTGCACACCGGTTCCGGTCAACCCTGTCGTCAGGCGGAGATTGAAGCCGTTCTCGATGGTCGGCGGGAGACGATGGTCAAAATGGCCTGCCGTCGCCCGGACGGGCGTTGGGCGTTTTGACCACAACAGACTGCTTTCACACATTTCAGAGAGACAACACTTGAATAGCCGGGCGTTTTACATTGTGTCCATGGACGGGAGAGTGCCCTGCTGGAAGAACGGGTCACCCAACGGACCCAGGATTTAAACCGGGCCAAGGAGAAGGC
>CAIWLA010000468.1 GCA_903913345.1 uncultured Magnetococcales bacterium
CCCGCCTTGCCCACGGTGTTCATCACCTCCCGCAGCAGATCGGCATCGCTCAAGGTGTCGGCGGCCTGCCGGTCTCCCGTGCGGGCGACCACCTCTCGCCGAAAACGGTCGATTTCATCGGCGGCCATGGTGCGAAAATCGGCATCCAGGGCTTCGCCGGAATCCAACTGCGCACTGTCGATCAGCAGGGTTCTGGGTCGGGGCAGACGGTTGCCATGCTCATCATAATTCCGAAACAGCTCCAGTCGCCCGGCGTGATAAGTGGCCGTCTCCCCATCCTCTCCTTCCCGGTGGAAACCGGCGATAAAATCGTGGACCAGTTTGGATGTCGAGGTATTGTTGCATACCACGATAAAGACGGGCGGCAGGGTGATGCCAGCCTCCTGCCACAGTGCAAAGGTTTTCTGGTAATGACCGTAGAGTGCCTCCAAGGCGGTTTGCAGTTCCGTCGGCAGACTGAGGGGGTCCAGCGTCTTGCCGGCGGCTCCCCTCCCTTTCCTGGGCATCTTTTTGCCGATATATTCCCAGAGATTGCGAAATTTGGGCGACTCGCCCCCCGGAATATTGTCGGCCACTGGCACCCTGGGCAATTTGACGATGCCGCATTCGATGGCGTCCATCAGGGAAAAATCGCTCGCCGTCCAGGGGAACAGCGTCCCCTCGGCATACCCGGAACCCCGCAAAAAGAACGGGGTGGCGGAAAGGTCGTACACCACCGGGACACCGAGGATGCGCTTGACCGCCTCGATACCGTTAATCCAGAGTCGTGCCGCTTCATTGTTTTGTTTGGCCTCGGTCAGGTCATCCCCTTTGAGTTCCCCCTCGTCGCTGCTGTCGGGTTTGGCGCGATAGCAGTGGTGGGCTTCGTCGTTCAGCACCAGAATATTTTTCATGCCCATCAGTTCGGGCATGACCCGCTGGATCATCTGTCCTTCGGTCTCGACGGTATCCAACTCCGGGCCACGTCCCTGGAGCAGGGCACGACCGACCGGAGTGATGGCTATCCGTTCCCGCAACTTGAAGGCATGATAGTTGGTGATGATTATCTTGGCCCGCTCCAGATCGGCCAGCAGGTCGTTGGGGACCAGTTCCCGACCCCGGTAATAGCTGTCCGGGTCGTTGGGTTTCAGCACCCGCAAGCGGTCCCGGATGGTGATGCCGGGGGTGATGATCAGAAAACCACGGGTGAATTGCCTGCTCTTGGGGTGTCGAACCGCATTGACCACCTGCCAGGCCATGAGCATGGCCATGACCGTCGTCTTGCCCGCCCCGGTGGCCAGCTTCAGGGCGATGCGGAAAAGTTCCGGGTTGGCCGATGCATTGGCTCCGCGCAGGTGGTCCAAGGCCCAGCGTGCCCTTTTCGGTGCGACTTCCGCCAACCAGATGGCCGTTTCCACGGCCTCCACCTGGCAGAAAAAAGGCCGGATACTCTGAAAGGGATGATGCCGCCAATGCTGAAGCAGTCTGGCCGTCTCAGGGGTCACCAGCCAGTGCGAAGGTTCTGGCAGATGACGCCAGATGTCCACCTCACCCCTGATTTTGTTGAGAATGGCGTTGGTGTCATAGACCTGCTCAGCGGTAGAAATATCGTCGAACAGGAGGGTCGGCTCTTGTTTGAGACCACCCCGGCGTTTGGAGGGTTTGGGGACCGGGGTCACATAGGAAGAGGGGCGACGATTGGCGGCAATCTCACCCGTCGGCTGCCCATCGGGGTCCAGTTCCCAATGCTGGGCTGGATAGGCGTAAGGTGAGTTCAAGATGGGACGTTCAAAAAACTGGTGGGGCATGGTCCTCGCTTCCCGATACCGTTGTTCGCCTTGGCAACCAATCCACACTCCTGTGGGCTACTCATTGTACGTATGTGGGTTTGGCTTGGCGAGGGATGATGGTCGGGGTGGTTTTTTCCAGTTATGCGGCCACACTATCCCCTCTGTGTCAGTGGCAGGCAAATCGATGCAGAAAAACCCTTTCCAGCCGCACCGGAATGATGTAGACGGGGTGCAAGCGGATATTCGCAGCGTTCCCTCTTCGGTTGATCTCTGCGACACGGACCAGTACGTGCTGCAAACTCGGGGCGATCTCGGAGAAGCCGCTGTGAGAAGCGGATCAAGGAGAAGGC
>CAIWLA010000469.1 GCA_903913345.1 uncultured Magnetococcales bacterium
CTCTCCCCTTCTCTCCAGAATCAGGTTGGGATTGTCTGGGTCGAGAATCACCTCTTCGATTGGTTGACCAGTCAGCAGGCGTTGCATGCGCGCAGTCAATGGCTTTTCCAGGTTGTCACGAGACAAGTGGGCGCGCTGTGCCACCACGGAGCTTTTCGGGTCTGGACTCTGTGGATGGGGAGGGGTGGGTGGATGCTGTTCGGCCATGTTTTGTTCCTTGGCTGGAGGTTTCACGTGAATCCTGTCTGCGGAGGGGCTGGATGTCGATCAGTATACATGAATGAGGGTCGATGGCCCCGTTTTTTTGTGTAACAGCCCTGGAAAGTGGGGACGGATTCAGGTAGAATGATGGGTCGGTTGTATGATTACGGAAAGCAGCCGTTTGTATCTTGAATCCGGGTCCCACTTTCGGGCCGAATAGCAGACAAGGAACACCAACGTGAAAAGAACCTTTCAACCCAGCAGAATTCGTCGCAGTCGCAATCATGGCTTTCGGGCGCGCAGGGCCACTGCGGGCGGTCGGCAAATCCTGGCCCGTCGCCGGGCCAAAGGGCGCAAACGACTCATTGTTGTTTAGGTATACCATGCCTTGAGCAGTCAGGACGGATTGCCATCCTCCAAACCGGTTGGTCTGGAGGATGGTGCGGTACAGCATCGGGATGAGCGGTTTCCAAAAGCGGCACGCCTGTTGGATAGCGCGGATTTTCGCAGGGTGACGGCCTCTGGGCGCAAGATGGGGGGGCGTTATTTTTTGCTCTTTATCCTGGAAACCGTGCAACCCCACTCCCGGTTGGGATTGACCGTCAGCCGCAAGGTAGGCAATGCGGTGGTGCGAAACGGGGTCAAGCGGCAGATGCGGGCCTTTTTTCGTGTGCGGCGGTTGGCGTTGACCCGTGATCGGACCAATGGGTGGGACATGGTCTGGATCGCCAGACCGCAGGCGGGTGGAGCCACCATGGAGGCCTTGCGTCAGGATTTGCAAAAATTGTTTTCTGCGTTGCTGCGATCGTCGGGGGCACCTCAGCGCGAAAGCGGTTCTGTCCCATTGCCGGTGATTCTGCCGGGAGCCGAGTCGGTGCACTCTGCCAGCCAGGCGGTTCCCAGGTCGCCATGAAACGGCTTTTGCTTGGTTTGATTCGTGCCTATCAGTTTTTGGTTTCGCCCATTTTACCCAGAAGCTGTCGATTTTTTCCCAGTTGTTCCGAATATGCCCTGGAAGCGGTGCAGCGTCATGGTGGATTGAAAGGCAGTTGGCTGGCAATGCGACGACTGCTGCGCTGCCACCCTTGGCATCCCGGTGGCTTTGATCCGATACCCTGAACCGTTGCGGTCGCAGACCGATGGTTGCGTTTATTGAGCGCGCCGCAAAATCAACCATTTTATGAATCGAGGAAAATTTCATGGATCGGCGTACCATCTTGGCCCTCAGCTTATCCTTTGTCCTGTTGATGATTTACCAGACCTACATGGAAATGTATGTGGTCTCGCCAGCCGTTGAGACCGAGCAATCCGCTGCGCCATCCGTGACGCCGACCGCAGCAGAGCCTGGCAAGGGCAAGGCCGCAGAAGCCGTTCTCCCGGATGCACAGGTGGGCAAGGGCAGTCAGTTGCAGTTGGCCAAGGCACAGCCGATAGCCCCTCCGGTGGGAGAGACGGCGGTTGAACCCCAGAACGATCGCCAGGTTCCCTTTGCCAACGATGTGATGCGCGGGCAGATTTCATTGACCGGTGCCCAGTTGGTGGACCTCCATTTTATCGACTATCTGGATCAACTTCCCCCGGATGGCAAACCGATTCAATTTTTGCACCGAGGCTCCGACCCCAAGAGAACGGATCTCTTTTTTGGTGAGTCCGGATTTTTGGCCACTGCGGATATTTTGACGCCCGGCCGCAAGACGGTCTGGACGACTAAAAATGGCGATGGCGTACAAGGAGGCGGCTCCCTGGATCTGGAGTGGAACAATGGCAGCGGGCTGCATTTTGAAAAGAGCATTGTCATCGCGCCCGACTCCTATCTGCTGACGGTGCGTGACCGGGTGGTCAATCAGACGGCCAAGCCCGTGCCCCTCTACGCCTTTGCCCAGTTTGTGCGCACCGAACCCGAAGCCGAGACAACAGAGACGAAAAGCTCCTCCGATTTTCATGGGCCGATGGGGTATCTCGACAAGACGCGGGTGCAACACACCTACGAAACCTTGCGCAAGAAGGATGAACATCTGGATGCCACCAACGGCTGGGTTGGCTTTACCGACAAATATTTTCTGGCCGCTTTGATCCCCACCGAAAGCGGTACCGCCCAGGTCGGTCTCAAAAAATTCTATTTTGATTATGATCCCCCGGTCTATCGGGTGGGGTCGGTCTCCAGGCAACACAACATAGAGCCGGGTCAAGAGGTCAATTTTGAAACCCGTCTGTTTGTCGGTCCCAAAGAGATCCGCATTCTGGAAAAACAGGGGATGGCCCTGGAACGGGCCATTGATTATGGCTGGCTCCATTTTCTGGCGGTTCCCCTGGTGGATGTGCTGCTCTTCTTCAATGATTTTCTGCACAACTATGGCTTGGCCATTATCTTCCTGACCATTTCGGTCAAGGCACTCTTTTTCCCATTGGCCGACAAGAGCTATCGCTCCATGAATGCCATGAAAAAGCTGCAACCCAAAATGGAAGAGTTGCGCAAACTGTACGGGGATGACAAGACCCGCCTCAATCAAGAGATGATGCAATTGTATCAGACCAACAAGGTCAATCCCCTGGGGGGATGTCTGCCCATTGTGGTGCAAATTCCGGTCTTTTTCGCCCTCTATCAAGTGTTGTATCTCTCGGTGGAGATGCGCCACGCACCCTTCTTTTTTTGGATCCACGATCTGTCCGTGAAAGATCCCTATTATGTCCTCCCGTTGCTGATGGGGGCCACCATGTTGATTCAAACCCGCATGAATCCGGCCCCGGCGGACCCGATCCAGGCCAAGGTGATGCTGTTTCTGCCCGTGATTTTCACCTTCATGTTTCTCTCGTTTCCGGCAGGTCTGGTCCTTTACTGGTTGGTCAATAATATCCTGTCGATTGCGCAACAGGGCTATATTATGAAAAAAATGGGGTAGAACTCTTTTGGGCCTTGAACAGGGTTTTGACTATACCGGTGGCTCTGTCCCGGACCACAACAGGGGCAAAGC
>CAIWLA010000470.1 GCA_903913345.1 uncultured Magnetococcales bacterium
GCTTTGCCCCTGGACCCCATCAGGGGGATAATCCCCCTGAACCCCTGAATAAAAAAATATGTTTGTCAACCCCCAGGCTGCACGGTGACATCCGCAAACCAGGCCAATGCTTCCCGATAGCGCACCACCTCGCCGATCACAATAATCACCGGCGGTTTTAAATCGCACGATGCCACATCCTGCACCACGCGGCCCAGCGTTGTCACCAGTGTGCGCTGTTCCGGTGTGGTGGCCCACTGAATCAGGGCCACCGGCGTCTCTGCGGACCGTCCCCCCGCCATCAATCGCTGGCTGACCGAAGCCAGATTTTTCATGGCCATGTAGAGCACCAGGACCGGAAAGGTTTGGGCAATGGTCTCCCAATCCACGCGGGAGCCATCCTGCTCGGCCTCTCCAAGCCGAAATCCGCTGTTTTCTGCCGACTCATGACCCGTGACAAAGGCCACATTGGCATTGACCAGACGGTGGGTGATGGGAATGCCCGCATAGGCGGGTCCGGCAATACCGGCCGTCAAGCCTGGAACAATCCGAAACGGAATCCCCTCCTCTGCCAGGCGGCTCGCCTCTTCGCCACCCCGCCCAAAGACGAACGGATCCCCCCCTTTCAAACGCACCACCCGTCTGTTGGCCTGGGCCAAGGCGACCAGGGTGTCACAAATATCGGCCTGATGCGTCGAATCCGGATTCCCTCCCCGCTTGCCCGCCGAAATCACCTCACATCCCGCTGGAATAAGGGCCAAAATGAGGGGCGAAACCAGGGCATCGTGTACCACCACATCCGCCGCCCACAACGCCTTGAGCGCGGCCACGGTCAGCAGATCGGGATCCCCTGGCCCGGCCCCCACCAACGCCACCATACCCTTCCGAAGAAAATTCGGATCATGCGGAATCGGTATCTCCGTCACCACCCCGATCTCCCGTTGCCTGGCGGCCCATACCATGGTCCTGCCCAAAATCCGGGCGGTGGCGGATATCCATGGTTGAACCTGGCCCTCTCCATCCGTTGCACATCGCGCAAAACCAGGGCATCAATCACATCGGGCGGCAGCATCCCATGACAGCCGGCACAATATTGCCAGTAAATCTGCTGATGAATCACAAACCGCTGCCTCTGTTGCTGTTGCCGCTGTTGTTGCTGTTGCCGCTGCTGTTGCCGCTGCCTCTCCTGACCGCCATTGAAACCCCACTGTGCACAAAGCGAAGCCAACAAGGGTTGACCGCGACCAGAGAGTGGGTGGGAGGGCTGCTGTGCAGCCGTTGCAGAGGCGGGTTTCTCACCCGTATCGGGCGCGGCACTCCCCTCTTGAGCCTGTGGGCCAGAGGGGGTTGCCTGACTGGAGGATGGCTCTGCTTTCGAGTCGGGCGGCATCCCCGCATCGGGCAGGTCGGTCGTCGTCTTGGTCGACGGGTCAGAGAGCGTTGTCTGGTTGGAGGGTTGGACCGCTTCGATCGGTTTTTCTGGTGCAGGCACCGCCGCCAAGGGATCCGAAACGGGAGATCTCTCCTCCGGGATGGCAGAAATGGGTGCAGGAGGCACCGTCTCTTCCGGGACGGCCGCCAGGGACTCTGCGGACAGGGGCAACGGGGGTGCCAACCCTTCGGGACGGGACAATACGTTGCCCGATTCTTCAGGAACCGATGCGGTCATGACCGGTTTTGTCTCCTGTGGTGTGGATGCGCCATCGGTCGATGGCAACGAGGCCGCCTCGTCACCCAACATGCCCACGACTGCACTCCCCTCCCCGATGGCCTGCGGGCTATCCTCCTCTGCCACGACCCCCGTGCCAGAGGAAACGGCACACAACAAAACCGACAGAAACAAGAGACGTCTGGCATCTCTGCCAAAAGATTGCCTAGCCATTTTTCCTCCATCCAAGAATATGCGGGGGATATCCCCTTTGCGGCCACTGTATTGGTTAATATACGCTCCTAACCCCTGTCAGCACCCTGGGCAACCGGAATTTCCACCAGGGCACGGACCACTTCACACCACCCTTTGGCAATATTTTGCGCATTGTAACCGCCCCCGCCAAGGGCCAGGAGACGACCATGGCCCAAGGATTCCGCCAACTGCACCAAACGGGCCGTGACCAGAAAATGGGTGGCTGGCGACAGACGAAGCTGGGCGAGGGGATCGCCAGCCAGGGAATCCGTACCGGCCTGCAGAATAAAAAATTCCGGCTTGTGTTCGTGCAGAAAGGCCACCACCTGCGGCCATACCTGGGCGAAATGGGAATCACCGGCACCGGGAGGCAGGGGAATATTCAACTTGCGACCCTCCGCAATCCCTTTGCCCCGTTCGCTGGCCGACCCGGTGCCGGGGTAGAGGGTGCGCCCATCCTGGTGCAAATCGGCAAAGATCAGATCGGGATCTTCTTCAAAGGCATAGAAGACGCCATCCCCATGATGGGCATCGATGTCCACGTAGGCCACACGCTGAATGCCATGCCTTGCCCGCAGGGCATGGATCACCACGCCCGCATCGTTGAAGACGCAAAACCCCCCCGCCCGTCCCGGTCGGGCATGGTGCAAACCGGCGATGGGGACAAACGCCCGGCGGCATTGGCCAGCCATGATCGTCTCCATCCCATCGAGGGCGGAACCCACCACATACGAGGCGGTTTCAAACACCCCCGGAAAGGCAGGCGTATCGCCCGCATCCAGAAGTCCGGTGCCGGTACGGGAACGTTCTTTGACCACATTGATATAAGCCGCCGTATGAAACCGGGCCAAATCGTCCTGCGAGGCCAACACCGGCTGGCGAACCGTCACCTGGGCATCCAACCCCAGACGCCGGGCCTCCTCCCAGAACACCCCCATGCGATGGGGACCGAAGGGATGCCCACCGGGAAAACCATACCGGGCAATCTGCTCGCCAACGGTCACACAGGCAGTACAGGCTTTGGCCATACGGGTTCGATCTCCTTTTGAGAGTCCCACTGCATGAGACGCCTCTCCTACGGCAGCGGTGCCAGGGTCTGCGGAGTGTTTGAATCATCGGTCAGGGCGCGTTCCAACACCACCTTCTGGTACAACCCCCCGAAAAAGGTCTCTTTGCGGACGCTGGCCAACCAGGCCGGATGTCCTTCCAACTCGTAAGAGGCACAAAACTCCGCCGTCCAGGAGACAATATCCTGTCTCCAGAGGTCCAACGCGAACGGCTCCAGCATGTACAGGATGGGCGGCATGATATATCGGAACGGATTGAAGGGAGAGGGTCGATGATAATCCACAAAAAAGACCTTCCCACCAGGTTTGACCATCCGCATGGCCTCGAAAACCGTTTTCTTTTTGACTTCGTTCGGCTGTTCGTGAAGCAGGAAAAAGACCATCACCGTGTCAAAGAGGCCATCCTGAAAGGCCAATTCGGTGGAATCCTGGTGGTGCAAGTGGACATTGCAGTCGTTTTTCAGTTTGCGCTTGACATTTTCCAACTGTATGGGTGCCACATCAACCACATCCAACTGGGCACCCTTGGCCAACCGGGCGGCCACTTTGGGGGTCAGGTCTCCATAGACGCAGGCCACCTGCAATGCCCGCCCCTGAAAGGCCGATCCCATCTCGGCCAGAGCGGCATCCCGAAGCCGGGCGAAATTGCCCCACAGGATCAGGTTGACCAGCCACTGCCGTTCAAAAAAACGGACCCCCTTCGGATGCAGATAGGCCCACCAATAGGTCTCTTCCAGGTATTTCGGTACCGCCAAGGTGTCCGATATACGCAACTGCAACGCGACCGATGAGCCAGTGGTTCCTGCAACCAATCCTTTTTCCATAAAGTCGCATCCTTAGTCGATTGTCTCATCCACACAGGAAGCGAGACAAAAATGGTCTTTGTTTTCACGCGGAATCCAGCCTTTCCTCTGAAACACTACGCGCACCCAGTCAAAAAATCAAGTGAGAGCGTGCAGGAAACACGGTAAATTTGTTCTCGACCAGTGAAGCTACGAAACGGTAGCGCGACAGGTGTTTTGCGTCATATGGAGGTAGTCAAATACC
>CAIWLA010000471.1 GCA_903913345.1 uncultured Magnetococcales bacterium
GGTTGACTCTGGTCAGACGGCTGCGGCTGTCCTTCCGGGCAATACCCTGGCCTTGCTGGAATCGCGTCTGAACGGTTTGATGCGCATGATTGCCACCCTGAATGCCAAAAATGAGGAGTTGCGCCTCATGATGGCGGACCGTGATGACTATATTGAACTGGTGGAACAGGAGAATGCCCTGCTCAATCAGCAGGTGGAGCGGTTTTCGGTGGCCCAGGGTCAGGTGATTGATGGTTTGTCCGGTATTTTGAGCCGTTTTCCGGGTGGAGAGTTGTTGGATCAGGCAGGTGATGCCTTTGATTGTACGGATGTCAGTCTGCTGGCGGAGACCATCGGCAACGCCTGATACCGGTCGGGAGGGGGGGCTGCCGGAGAATGGGGTCTTGTACCGATCTCTCCGGCAGAGGCCCGGTCGTCAGGGGGGCCAGGATGAATCCCCCGACGACCGGGCAGGGCGTCGAATAAACAGGGGGGATGAGCCGAAAGGAGATGGAATGGCCAATATTGTTCGCCTGTTTTGTGTACACTGCAACCCTCAATACCTCTATCGTCCCGATCGTCGTGTGGTCCATTCCGGTCCGCCGGGCCAGGTGGTCGATTTTCCAGAGCAGCGCAACCGATCGGATCGACGGCGGAGACGGGATCGCCGCGTGGCGGCGGATCTGCCTCTGGGCATGGAGGATCGTCGGGCTGGAACACGGGGGCGGCGTTTTTGCGATGGGTATGCCTGGTTTGATGGGTGCATCGAGGAGGCCGTTCAGGCTCAATGGCTGGTGGATGGATGGGATGAGTCAGCCGATGCCGAGGTGCCCGCCAGGGTGGTTTGTCCCACCTGTCGCCAAAAGATCCGGTAATCCGTTTTGGTTGCGCGTGCGGATGCCCAGGCGATGAACGGGGTGCAGCCGACCATTCTCATCGTCGAGGACAGTCCGGTCCAGGCTTTCTTCCTGGAAAGAGTTCTGAAAACCAATCAATGGACCGTTTTCCGTGCCAGTCATGGCCGGGAGGCCCTGCAACAGGTGGCCCGGCAGCGTCCCGATCTGATCATCAGCGACATCAATATGCCGGTCATGACCGGCTACGAGATGTGCCGGATTCTCAAAGACGATCCGGCTCTGCAACAGATTCCCGTCATTTTGCTCTCCGAACTGTCCAACGTGGACGAGATTTTGCTGGGACTGGAGTCCCGGGCGGACAATTATATTCTCAAGCCCTACGAAGAAGAGATTGTGTTGCGCACGGTGCGGGAGATGTTGCGCACTCCATTGCCTCCGCTTGACCCGGCCACTCCGGTACGTCGTATCCAGACGGTCTCCGGGGGACGGACATTCCTGATTGATTCCAGTCGGGATCAGGTTCTGAATTTTTTGCTCTCCATCTACGAAAGTATTCTAAAGAAAAACAGTGAATTGCATGCTCTGCATCAGCAGTTGCAGCAGAGTGAACGCCGTGCGGAATTGGCCAATCGGGCGAAAGGGGATTTTCTCGCCAATGTGAGCCATGAAATCCGTACCCCGATGCACGCCATTATCGGTCTGAGCCAATTGGTCTTGCAGACCAAACTGGACGACAAACAGCGTGATTATCTGGAAAAGATTGTGCGGTCTGGGCGCAAGTTGATGGGTATTTTGAATGATATTCTGGACCTTTCCAAAATAGAAGCGGGGAAGATTGAGATTGAACGTGTCGCCTTTGATCTGGATGAGGTGCTCTTCGATGTGGTCGATTTGGCCACGCTCCACGCGGAGGGCAAGGTGGTGGAGGTTTGGGTCAATCTTCCCCCGGCACTGCCCAGACAATGGCGGGGGGATCCGTTGCGCCTGGGGCAGATATTGACCAATTTGTTGAACAATGCCATCAAATTTACCGAGCAGGGTCGGGTGGTGGTTGCCGTTCGTGCTCTGGTGCAGCAGGAGAAAAGGGCGGTTCTGGAATTTTCTGTGCGCGACAGTGGTGTCGGGATGGCTGCGGAGCAGATGGAGCGTCTGTTTCAGGCCTTCCAGCAGGCCGATGGTTCGATTACACGCCGCTATGGGGGGACGGGGTTGGGGTTGGCCATCAGCCGACATTTGGTGGAACTCCTGGGGGGGACCATCTCTGTGCACAGTGTGGTTGGGCAGGGCAGCATCTTTACCTTTCTGCTGCCTCTCTTGTGTGGCCAACCGGTGGCGGATGCCTCCGTCTCTCCTGAACAGCGGAGATCCCGCCGGGGAGATCGGTCGGAATGGTCCTCCCGGTCGTCGCTGGCCCGCCTGCGGGGGGTGCGTGTGCTGTTGGTGGATGATCATGAGATCAATCAACAGATTGCCTGCGAACTTCTGGGCAAAGTCGGGATGCAGGTCCAGGTGGCGAACAATGGCCTTCAGGCACTGGAGCGGCTGCAGAACGAGACGTATGACCTGGTGTTGATGGATATTCAGATGCCGGTCATGGATGGTCTGGAGGCCACCCAGGCACTGCGTCGTCTCTCCCATTGTCGGGATCTGCCCGTTGTGGCCATGACCGCGCACGCCATGCGTGGGGATCGGGAACGTTCCCTGGCGGCGGGCATGAACGACCATATCACCAAGCCCATCGACCCGGAGCGGTTGTATGCCACGGTGTTGCGCTGGATTCCCGACCCGTTGACGGCAGAGTCGGAGATCCCGCAGCGGGACCATTCAGAGTCGGTTGATTCGGCGATGAGGCGGCCAATACCCGTCACGGCAGAGATGGACCCGGTGGAGGGGTTGGCGCGGGTCGGGGGCAATGAGCCTCTCTATCGGCACATTCTCAGCCATTTTTGGCATGGACAACAACAAACGGTCTCCGATCTCCATATGGCGTTGTCCCAGGGAGATCGGGTGACGGCCCGGCGGTTGGTGCATACCGTGGCGGGTGTCGCGGCCAGTATCGGTGCCGGGCCATTGTCCGCCGTGGCGGGCGAACTGGAACAGGCGATTCAGGAAGAGACCGAGACCCCCGACCTGTCGGAGCGATTTTCCCAGGCACTGGAACGGCTCCTGCGGCTCTTGTCCGGGGTGGTCACGCAGGCGGTGGTGCCACGGGTTCAGGCCGGGGATGCGCGCTCCTTGTCGGAAAATGAGGTGCAACAGGGGCTGGAAAAGGTGTACAATGCCCTGGACAGGGATTTTAACGAGGCCAGACGTTATCTGGATGAACTGGTACCCGTCTGGACAGATACACCGTATTTCTTGCTTCTGGAGGAGATCAAGCGGTTCATGGCCGAGTTTGAGACGGAAGGGGCACAGCAGGTGATTGCCGCACTATTGGCGCAGATAAAGCACAATCAGGGGATAAAGGGATGAACAC
>CAIWLA010000472.1 GCA_903913345.1 uncultured Magnetococcales bacterium
GCCTAGCGGGCGAACCAAAATCCGGCGCAATCTGCACACGTTATTTTTGCCAGGCTCCTAAACGCTGCGGTTGTCTCTTTTTGAAAGGATGTCTCGATTGATGGTGGAAGATTTGCTTGCCCTGGATCGTCGCCATGTCTGGCACCCCTTTACCCAGGCGCAGACGGCCCCTCTGGTGACCGCCATTGCCTCGGCGCGTGGGGCCACCTTGTATGGGCTGGATGGAACGGCCTATCTGGATTTGATCTCCTCCTGGTGGGTCATCACCCATGGCCACGCCCATCCCGCCATTGTCCGTGCCATTGCCCAGCAGGCGCAAACCTTGGAACAGGTTGTCTTTGCAGGATTCACCCACGCGCCGGCGGTTCATTTGGCCGCTGCGTTGGCGCAACGGTTGCCAGACGGGTTGGATCGCCTCTTTTTTTCCGACAATGGGTCCACTGCGGTGGAGGTGGCCCTGAAAATGGCTCGCCACTACTGGTTCAATCGGGGCCAGCCCCGCGAACGGTTTCTGGCCTGCCAGGGGGGGTATCATGGCGACACGGTGGGGGCCATGTCGGTTGGCCATTCCAGTGGCTTTTTTGAACCGTTTCGTTCCCTGTTGTTTCCGGTGGATCTCCTCCCTTTTCCCGCCACCTGGATGGGTGATACCGGGGTCGAGGCCCGCGAGGAGGCCGCGTTGCAGGCTCTGGACCGTTATCTGGAAGGGCATGGTCACGACTGTGCGGCCTTCCTGATGGAGCCGTTGGTGCAGGGGGCGGCGGGGATGAGAATGTGTCGACCCATCTTTATACAAAGGCTGGCCGAGCGGTTGCGTTCGGCGGGTGTCTTGCTCATTTTTGACGAGGTGATGACCGGCTTTGGTCGGACCGGTTCCCTGTTTGCCTGTGAACAGGCCCAGGTGACGCCGGACCTGCTCTGCCTCTCCAAGGGGTTGACCGGGGGGTTTTTGCCGATGTCGGTGACCGTCTGTCGCGAGGCGATTTATGCCGCCTTTTTGGGTGAGACCTTTGATCGGGCCTTTGCCCACGGGCACTCTTTTACAGCCAATCCGTTGGGTTGTGCGGCGGCGTTGGCCTCTTTGTCCCTGTTTGCGGAGGAAAACACCCTGGAGCGGATTGCCACCATCGAGGCCATCCATCGGCACCGCCTGTCGGCCCTGATCGGGCAGCCCCGCGTGGAACGTCCCAGAGTGATGGGCAGTATTGCCGCGTTGGATATCCAGGCGAGTGATGCGGGGTATGCCTCACGCATCGGGCTGTTTTTGAGACAATTTTTTTTGGATCGAGGCTTGTTGCTGCGTCCTTTGGGCAATACGCTGTATCTATTGCCTCCCTACTGCATCACGGCGGATGAACTGCACCGGGCCTGGGACACGGTGGAGGCCGCCTTGCAGCAGTTGCCGCCTGTCGAGATGTAGGCGGCATCCCGTTGAACGGCCATCAGGATAAACCATGCTGACTGATTTTGAGCAGTTACCCCTCTCATCCATCAAGTGTTTTTGTGAACGGTGGAAGATTACGGACTTTTCACTGATTTGGTTCTGTGTTGCACAGGGAATTTTCAGACGACAGTGATGTGGACGTTTTGGTTGCTTTTTCGGACGATGCCCGATGGACTCTATTTGATATGGTCACCATGCGCGATGAGTTGAAAGGAATGTTCGGGCGGGAAGTGGACTTGGTCAGTCGCAGGGGAATCGAAGCAAGCCGGAACATCTGCCGGCGTCTGGCCATTCTGGAATCGGCGGAGCGCATCTATGGAGCGTGATACCGGCTACCTGATGGACATGTTGGATTCCGCCAGACTGGCTGTGGATTATCTGGAGGGGATCGACAAGATCCGTCACCCTCGAATAAGGGCCAGCAAATCCTCCTCGGACAGTCGAACCGAGCTGTCCGTTCCGTCCAGGAGGGCATCGGCCAGATCCCGTTTGTTTTGATGGAGGGAGAGCATCTTTTCCTCGATGCTGTTTTGGACGATCAGACGGTAGACCGTGACGGGGCGGTTTTGGCCAATGCGGTGGGCGCGGTCTGAGGCCTGATCCTCCACGGCCGGATTCCACCAGGGGTCCAGATGGATGACATAATCCGCCGCCGTCAAATTCAACCCCAATCCACCGGCCTTCAGGCTGATCAGGAAGAGATCCCCTTCACCCGCCTGAAAGGCGTTGACCCGTTTTTCCCGTTCCCTGGCCGGGGTGGAGCCGTCCAGATATTGATAATGGATCCCCTGGGCGTCCAGAGAGGCCCTTACCCGGTCCAATTGTCCCACAAATTGACTGAAAACCAGGGCTTTGTGGCGATTGCGGATCAACTCTTCTGCCAGTTCCAGGAACAGGGTGAGTTTGGCCCCTGGCAGGGTGTTTTCCGGGTCCACGAGGCCAGGGTGGCAACAGGCCTGACGCAGACGGGTGATCTCGGCCAGGATGCGAAAACGTCGCCGCCCCGGCTCTTCTTCCAGCCCTTCCAGTGCCTCCAGTGCCCTTTTCCGCAATGCCTCATGAAAAACCCGTTCTTCATCGGGCAGTTCCACCTCCAGGGTGACATCGGTCCGGGGGGGCAGCTCGGAGAGCACCATGCTCTTGGTGCGCCGCAAAATGAAGGGCCGGACCAGGGCACGCAACGCCTGCAGGGCGTTGGCATCGCGGTTTTTTTCGATGGGAGCGGCAAACCGTTTCTGGAAGCCCTCCCGTGATCCCAACAGGTGGGGGTTGATCACCTGGAAAAGGCTCCACAACTCATCCAGATAATTTTCAATGGGGGTGCCGGAGAGGGCCATGCGAAAGGCCGCGTTCAACTTTCGACTGGCCTGGGCGCGGCGGGTCTCCGCATTCTTGATCGCCTGGGCCTCGTCCAGAATCAGAACCTGCCAATGTATTTCCGCCAGGCGATCCACTTCCACCTGGAGCAGACCATAGCTCGTGACCAACACGTCCATAGGCCCCAGGGCGGCGAGCAGACCGGCCCGGTCGGCGGTGGCCGCCAGGCGGTGGACCGTGAGCACGGGGGCAAAGCGGGCCATCTCCCGTTCCCAGTTGTGGCAAACCGAGGTGGGGGCGATGACCAGACAGGGGCCTTTGGGGGCCAACTCCAGCAGGAGCGCGATGGCCTGCACCGTTTTGCCGAGTCCCATGTCGTCCGCCAGACAGGCCCCGGCCCCCCAGTGGGCCAGGCGGGAGAGCCATTGAAACCCCTCTGTCTGGTAATCCCGCAACTCGGCCTGCAAGGTGGAGGGGACAACGGGCAGACGGGCATTGGCCTCGCGAATACGGTGGGAGAGGTCATGCCAGGCCCGGTCGGCCTTGACCTCGCCGCTCTCATCGAGCAACTCCTGCATCGCCAGGGCACCCAGAGTGGCCAGTTTTCGACCTTCCCGACCGGGTTCGGTCATGGACCGCAGCCGTTCCAACTGTTTCTGGAAATGGCCGGTCAAGGTGACAAAGCGGCCATCATCCAGGGGAATAAACCGTCCCTTGGCCTGATCGAGACGCTCCAGCAGCTTGTCCATGGCGATGACCTGCCCTTTGTCCAACCGGATTTCGCCATTGAGGTGAAACCAGTCCCGGCCCTGCTTGACGTTGAGGACCATTTGCCGGGCCGAGACGGGCTGAAAGACGCGCAGGGGCTTGCCTTCCGGCCATTCGACGGTGAGGGGATGCGGGCAGACCTGCAACTCCAGCAGGAGTTCCAGTCCGGGTTCCAACCCCTCGGCCACCCCTTCAAACCCCCCATCCAGGAGTTGTTGCAGCAGGGGACAGGCGGCATGGACCAGGGCCAGTGCCTGGCGTTCGCCGTTCAGGTTGCGGTTGGCGCGTCGCTGTTCCCGGTCCACGGTGGCCAGCACGGACCGGCTGCCTTGACCGGGCAGATAATAAGGCCCCTGGTTGCCGAAGGGGCGCACATGGATGCCCACCGTCAGCCCCCGTTCGATGGGCCGCATCAGCAGCACGGGGGTGGTCTCTCCTTCCACGGCGGCAATCTCCAGGTCGGCGATATCCGCGCGAATGGGCAGGGAGAGTCCCTGTTCCCGGAGCAGGGCCGTCACCTGCTCCTTGGCCTGACGGGGTATTTCCAGCCCCTGAGTGCCCAGAATGGCGCGCAAGGCCAAGGATTTTTCGGAAAACTCGATGATCCGAAAACGGGTGGGCGTCTCTTCCTCGATAAAGACGGTGGGGCGGTCGTGGTGGTGCGAAAGGGCGAAACGATAGCCATGGAGGGTGCCATTCACCACCAGTTCCAGGGGATAGGCCATCAACTCAACCAGACGGCCCCGGTGGTTGGCATCAAACAGGACCGGATGTCCAATCAGGGCCAACAGGGTCTTGTCCACCTCAAAAAAATAGTTGTCATTGTGTGACCAGCCGTGGCTCTCCTTGCGCAGGGTACGCAGGGCGCGGCGATCATGATCGGTCAGATAGTGGAGACGGGGATCCTGTTCGTAGATTCGTTTTGTGGCGATGGCGCGGCCATCGCTCCAACCCTGACGGCCCCGGAACGACTGTTCCATCACCTCCACTGTCTGTTGTTTGAAATCGACAAACCAGGCCAGCCGCTTGGTGGTGGTGCCGGTCCGTTCCGGGGCCTGGGGTTTGCCGGTGCGCAACAACACCGACAAACTGTCAAAGGCCCGTTCCCAGGGGGGACGGACCTGGATGATTTGGGTAAAATCGACCCATTGGGTGGATTGTGTGGATAATCCATCGATGCGGGCGAGAAGGGTGTGATGAATGTGGGCCAGCAGGGGCAAAATCTCCCCTATCCGGGTGGCCTGTTTTTCCAGGTAGGGGCGATGGCGTCGGATCAACTCGGCATCCATGAAATATTCGGCCAGGCAGAGACAGGCGGCGGAGAGGGGTTCACCGGGCATGTTGGCCCGCACGATTTTGAGCAGGGCCACCGCTTTGGCCTCCAATCCTTGTACCAGGAAGAGCATGGCTTGAATGGCCATGAACCCGAATCGGTATCGATTGCCCTCCAGGACAACCGCATCCAGGTTGGTCTGGATCTCCGCGTGGAAGGTGCTGTCGTTGGCGGCAATCAGGGCCAGCAAAAAATAGAGGCCGTTGATGCCATCCAGAAAGATTTTGCGTTTGTGGGTGTACTGGCGGAAGGCTTTCAAAGAGACCCGATACAGGTCGATGGCGATGGCGTTCTCCCCGGACAGGAAGGCCACGGCCCCCTGGAAGGCCGGTTGCATGAACCCCCCTTCGTCATCCATGATGGCGATTTCCCGCCGCAGGCGCGCCAGGTTGCCGGACAGCAAATAAAATTCCGGTGTCCAGGCGGTGAAGTGGGCAAAGTCGGTCGATTCTTCCCGTTCCAGGTAGTGGTCCAGCATGGCAGTAAAACCGGGGCTGCTCTGGCCCGTGGTCAGGAAACCGTCCAGTTTGATCTTGAAAAGGGCGTAACGAATCAAATGGGTGCGCCGAAGCAGCCAATCCAGGGAGAGGGGGGTGTTCAGGAACAGGGAGACCAGCAGGTGTGGTCCCAGATAGGTGTGGTAATTTTTTTCGTACATATCCCGGAGCGTCCGGTAGGTGGCCTCATTGTTGGCATAAATGGACAGGCGCAGATGCCGCAGGGCGTTGGCGTTGTTCATTATGTTGACCGGGTAGACATATTTTGGAAATTCGACGGGAAATCGGGTCTGGATCACCTTCAGACAGGGGCCACCCAGTGGGCTGTCCACGAGGTCGGCGGTGACGGGATGCAGCAGATCGGGCGGGCAGAGATGTTTTTCGTCCAGCAACCCTTGTCTCTGCAGATCGTCCAGTAGGGTGCCGAGGTTGATCAGGTTCCAGCCTTTGCCTTCCGGGGAGAGGGGTCTGGTGGCCACCAGGAGGCTGAGGAAGGGGGTTTTTGCCATCATCTGGTCGCCGATCAGGGCCTTCATCCCCATGACCAGCTTGGCGTTTGGGGCGAGGGCGTGATAGCGTGCCAGACGTTCACTGTCCTGGTCGGTCGGGGTGTCGTCCGGGGTGTTGGATGGGGTGGGCATGGGTCCAATGGGTTGTGTGGTTGTCATGTGATCCGTCTGGTTCGGGATGGGCACGGTTCATTATGGATGGGGAGGGTGTCTTTATATGTCAGGCGTCATTTTCCAACACAAGCCTTATGGAATCAATACCTGTTCAGGAATGCCCATTTTTTTGGCCAACCTGGTCAACAGATCGCCCTCTGGGGCCAAAACACCCTTTTCGATTTGCCTTATTTCTGCAACGGCCACGCCCGCCCTCTCTGCCAGCCCCTCTATGGTCAAACCACGGTATTCACGCCACAGCTTGACGGGTGATTCTCCGGCCAGTTCCCGCCGCAACAGATCATCCGGGATGCGAAAGCCATCGTCGCGGAGATGGAAGTCGTTCAACGCCTGGGCGTCTGTGGCCTCTTCGACCAAGGCAGCCAACCTCTCATACAAGGCGTAAGGCAGAATGGCGTATTCCCGTTTTCCATTGTTCTCGATAAACTGTACATTATTCACGAATAAAAACCTCCTCGTGAGCCGATTTTGAGGATCTCGATATACAACGCATCGTGGTGAATGGCATACAATATGCACCAATCTCCCACCCGCAACCGGAATTCCGGTCTTCCGACCAGTCTCTTGATGTTTGGATTGGGGGTGAATGGATTTTCCGCCAATCCATCAATTTTGTTCAAAATGAGGTCACTTGTTTCGCGTGACATGGATTTCAGTGACTTGCGTGCGTCATTGCTGTATTCCACACGATATTTCACGATCTTCCTCTGCCGTTCGCCGCGTAGCATCCAGAATGAACGCATCCTGGGATTGCCCCAATACCTGGGCGGCACGGTCAATCAGGCTCTTTTCCTCTGGATGAGTACGGATCTCGATTTTTTCTTGTGGTGGCTTCTGTGTCAACAATGCGAGCATGGCACGGTCTCCCTGGTGCAGTCTCCTTTCCTGTGCGTGTCAGGATACCACGGATCCATGACACCCGTCAGCCCCTTTTTTTCATTTGATTGGTGTTTCGGATTTGAATCGACTCCTGGCGCGGTGCAGTCGGGTGAACCCTTGACCCGGATGGTTCCGATTGTCCATGCTCTTTTGATGTGGATTGCCTTTTTTGGCGGCATCGCGAACAGCTCCGGGCAGACGAAGGGGAGGCACAATACATGGTGGCACAAATGATCATCGGTGGCGGCTATCTGCTGCGCGGCTTGGCCCTGCTCACCCGGTCGGGGATTCGACGGTATGTCGTCATTCCCCTTTTGTTGAACATGGCACTGTTCGGCGTGGGTATCTGGACCCTCACCGGATGGTTGAAGACCATTTTTGAGTGGATCGACGGCTTTCTCCCCAGTTGGTTGCACTGGTTGCAGTGGCTGGTGGCCCCTTTGATGGTGGTGGCCGTGGCGACGACCGTCTTTTTCACCTTTTCCATGGTGACCAACCTGATCGCCGCCCCGTTCAACAGCCTGCTGGCGGAACAGGTCGAGTATCATCTGACCGGACGTTTCCCGGAGGGCGAGGCCATGTCCGTCCAGGCGTTATTGACCCGGACCGTGCCCCTCCTGTGGGGTGAAATCAATAAAATTCTCTATGCCCTGTTCTGGATGATCCCGTTTCTGATCCTGTTTATCATCCCTGTCGTCCATATTGCCGCCCCTTTCCTCTGGATGCTCTATTCCGCGTGGATGTTGGCCATCCAGTATCTGGATCTGCCCATGGGCAACCATGATCTGGCCGGAGGCGAGGTGCGCCAACGGTTGCGCAGGCAGCGACCGTTAAGTCTGGGGTTTGGTGGCATGGTGCTTTTGTTGAATACCCTGCCCCTGGTCAATCTCCTCGCCATGCCCGCCGCCGTGGCGGGGGCCACCCTGTTGTGGGTGGAACGGTTTGCACCGGTTCAACCGGGGGGTGCCCCGCCTGCCATCCGGTAACGGGCCATCCCGATCTCCTCCCGTACCCACGGATCTTCCTCGATCTGCGCCCGGTCGTCGAGCATCTGGTCGGCTCTGCCATCCAAGGGATCGCCCCGGTGTTGGCTGGCCCATTGCCCGATGCCCCAGGCGGCGTGACCCCGCACCAGGGGGGCGGCATGGTGGAGCAGTCGGGCCAGGGCGGCCAGTGCCTCTGGTGTGCCCCCATTGCCCAAGGCAATGGCCACATTGCGCAAAAAGCGGATCAGGCCGATCCGTCGGATGGGGGTCTGCGCCATCCGGGTGCGAAATCCCGCCTCATCCAGATCCACACAGTCGAGCAACGGCGGGGCCATCAGGAGTGGGCGCGGCTGCCAGTCGGCCTCCTGGGTCGCGGGGGCGAAACGGTTCCAGGGGCAGGCCACGAGGCAACTGTCACACCCATAGATCCGATTGCCCATGGCCACCCGGTCGGCCAGGGGAATGGGGCCGGCGTGCTCAATGGTGAGATAGGCCAGACAACGGCGGGCATTCAAGCGATACGGTTGGGCCAGGGCATCGGTCGGGCAGGCCACCAGACAACGGCGGCAGGTGCCGCAACGGTCGGGCAGGGGGGCGTCCGGAGGGAGGGGGAACGGCAACAATATCTCGGCCAGCAAGAGCCAGCAACCAAAACGGGGGGAGACCAGCAGACTGTTTTTGCCCTGCCAGCCCAGACCGGCGGCAACGGCCAGGGGTTTTTCCAGGATCGGGGCGGTATCGACCAGCAACCGTTTGGCCACGGGCTGACCCATCTGCCGGTCCAGCCAGCTCGACAACCGCTTGAGCCGTTTTTTGAGTATGTCGTGATAATCCCGATGGCGGGCATGAGCGGCAATCCAACCCCGACCCGGATCCCGCCCGGCCGCCAGGGGATCATCGGCAGGGCAGACATTGACCCCCAGCACCAGAACGGTCCCCAGGTTGTCCAGCAGTTGCCGAGGGTCCATCCGTCGTTCCGGATCCTGGGCCAGCCAGGCCATCTCCCCCTGGGATTGCTGTTGCAGCCATGGGCGGAGTCCATCGGCATGGGGCGGTGGAGCGGGCGGGGCAAAACCCGCCACCGAAAACCCCTCGTTAAACGCCTGTTTGCGCAGGGATTCCTTGAGGGGATGCCACGAAGAAGAGAGGGCTGTCTGCCCCATGGGCCGATCCATTCTGGGTAGAAGAAATAAAAAAAATAAAGAGCAAGAAAAAGGTGGACAATTGAAAATCATTCATTCAGAATGCACACAGCATTTCATTTCGTTGCATTCCGATTCATTATAAGTCACATTCTTCGCAAAGACAAAACGTCCCGAACACGGGAACAGCACGCAGCAAGGAGGCGTTATGAGAAATCATGACCTGATCATTATCGGTGCCGGTTTGGCGGGTATGCGCGCCGCCCTGGAAGGGGTAAAGGCCGGAATTGATGTCGCAATCATTAGTAAAATTCACCCGTTGCGCAGCCATTCCTGTGCAGCCCAGGGTGGTGTCAATGCCGCCATCGACCCCAGAGACTCCCGGGAATCCCACACCTTCGATACCGTCAAGGGGGCCGACTATATCGGCGACGAAGATGCCATCCAACTGATGTGCCAGGAGGCCCCGGAGGCCGTACTGGAGATGGACCGGATGGGCACCCCCTTTTCCCGTCAGGAAGGGGGCATGATCGCCCAGCGTCCCTTTGGGGGAGCCAATTTTGACCGCACCTGCTATGCGGCAGACCGCACCGGGCAGGTGATGCTCCACACCTTGTGGGAACAACTGGTCAAAGCCAAGGTCAAGGTGTACGAGGAGTGTTCCGTCCTCCGTCTGGTGACCGATGGGACGGGTCATGTGGCTGGTGTCGTGGTCTATGACATCAAGACCGGTGAGGTCTTTCCCCTCGGCGGCAAAGGGGTTCTGATGGCCACCGGTGGGTATGGTCGCGTCTATTTTTCCAACACCAATGCCACCACCAACACCGGCGACGGCATGGCCTTGGCCCTGCGGGCCGGTGCCCCGTTGGCCGACATGGAGTTTGTGCAGTTTCATCCCACCGGTCTGCTGACCTCTGGGGTTCTGGTGACCGAGGGAGCGCGGGGCGAGGGGGGATACCTGATCAACGCCAACGGCGAACGGTTCATGGATAAATATGCCCCGAAAAAGCGGGAACTGGCCTCGCGGGACGTGGTATCCCGCGCCGAACAGACCGAAATCATCGAGGGTCGAGGGACGAATGGGGCCATTTTTCTGGACTTGCGTCATCTCGGTGCCGAAAAAATTCTGGAGCGTCTGCCGCAAATTCGCGAATTGGCCATCGACCTGGAGGGGGTGGATCCGATTCACAAGCCGATCCCGGTTCGACCAACGGCCCACTATTCCATGGGGGGGATTCGCACCGACAAACTGGGGGCATCTCCCCTGCCGGGTCTGTTTGCCGCCGGTGAGGCCGCCTGCGTCTCGGTCCATGGGGCCAATCGGTTGGGGGGCAACTCCCTCCTGGATACCATTGTCTTTGGCAAGGTGACGGGGCAGCACGCCAGTCAATATGTCAAGGGCCAGGCACAGCGGGATTTTCCCGTGGACGCACTGTCTGAAGTCAAGGCACGTATCCATACGCTCAAACAGGGAAAAGGGTTGCGCGCCCCCGAATTGCATGCCCGCATGGCCCAGAACCTGAACCTCCATTGCGGGGTGTTCCGCACACCGGAGGGGATACAGACCATGGAGGGATTGATACCGGCATTGCGCCAGGAGTATGCGCGGGTCAGCGTCCAGGATCAATCGGACATTTTCAACATTGATCTGCTGCGGACCTGGGAACTGGGCAACATGCTGGATCTGGCCGAGTGTATCGTCCGGGGGGCGTTGGCGCGCCAGGAGTCCCGTGGTGCCCACTTCCGGGTCGATTTCCCCAATCGGGATGATCAGAACTGGCGCAAGCACACCATCAGCCACTGGGATGCCCAGAAGGGGGAGGTGGTTCTCTCCTACGAGGCGGTACGCACCCTGGGGATTCCCGAATATGAACCGATGGTGCGGTCCTACTAGGGCGGTTTTTAAGATTTCTGTTCGACAATGGAGGCATTCATGCCCGTTTATACCTTCCGCATTCAACGCAACTGGAAAAACGATCGGGGCACCCTGGAAAGCCGCTATCAGGACTATTCCCTGGAGGTCAACGAGACAACCACGGTATTGAACGCCCTGGAAGAGCTGAAAGGCAAGCAGGATGGCACGTTGACCTTTCGCCAGTCCTGCCGTTCGTCCATTTGCGGTTCCTGTGCCATGAAAATCAGCGGTCGCACCCGACTGGCTTGCAAGAGCCATGTGGGGGAGGTGGCCAGGGATGGGGTGGTGACCCTTGCCCCCATGGCCAACCAGCCGGTACTCAAGGATCTGGTGGTGGATATCGGTCCTTTCTACAGCAAGGTCCATCAAATCAAGCCCTACCTGGAAGAGGGTCCAGAGAAGGCGCATACGTTGGACAAATCGGCCTATGATCAGGTCAATCAGGTGACCCAGTGCATCATGTGCGGTTGTTGTTATTCCGACTGCACCATGAAGGAGGTCAGTGAGGATTTTGTGGGTCCGGCGGCCCTGGCCAAGGCCTTTCGTTTTGTCTCCGATCCCCGCGAAGGACAGAAAACCGCCCGCTTGCAGGCACTCTCCGAACCCTCCATGATGTGGAGTTGCAGTCGGTGCGCCATGTGTGTGGACAGTTGTCCCAAGGATGTCAAACCGATGGAGGCCATTGTCAAGCTGCGCACGCGCGGTATTGCCAAGGGGTTTATCGATGGTCCTGGTCCCAGACATGCCCTGGCCTTCCATCAGGACATTCAGAAATGGGGGGATCTGAACGAGTTTACGCTGTTGCAGCGCACGGTGGGTATCATGGGATCCATTGCCGAGCTGGGCACGGCCTGGCATCTCCTGAAAAAAGGCAAGATTCCCTCGCCCTTTCCGCACACGGCGCAGGGCGTGGAAGAGTTGAGCAAAATCTACCAGTTGCTGGAAGAACATCCCATCGACGTGGAAACCAAAGCCAAAGAGGTTGTCCCTGAATAGGGACTGTCCGATAGGAGAAACACGATGTCTCTGGAATTTGCCTATTTTCCCGGTTGTGCCGCCAAGCAGGTGCAGAAAGAGGCGGATTGGGCCGCGCAGGCCGTGGCCCGGGAACTCAATATCACCCTGCACCCCATGCCGCAGGCCACCTGTTGCGGTGCGGTCAGTCTGAGGGAGAGCAAACCGGCCTTTTCGCTGGCGGTTGCGGCCCGCATTCTCTCCGAAGCGGAGGCGCAAGGCCGTCATCTGGCGACCATCTGCAACACCTGTTTGCAGACGTTAAGCTACGCCAACTACCGTTTCAAAGCGGAGCCGGAGTTGCTGGATCAGCTCAATCATCTGCTGGTCCAGGCCGGGGTGCGTCCCTACAAGGCCACCATTCAGGTCTATCATCTGCTGTGGGTCATTGCCGATCAGGTGGATCCGTCCGTGTTGAAGCAAAAGATCAAGCGTCCCCTCAACGGCTTGCGGGTGGCCCCTTTTTACGGTTGCCACAATCTGCGCCCGGAGTCTATTTTTGAGTCCAAGGCGGGGGAAAAGGCGGACCATCTGGACCGTTTGATCACACTGCTGGGTGGAATCCCCGTGGCGTATGATGGGCACGACAAGTGCTGTGGCTTCCATGTCATGCTCTCGGATGCCACCGAAATGCGCACCATGGTGGCCAAAAACTGCCTGAGTGCCAAGGGGGCGGGGGCCGAGTTGCTGATCACCCCGTGCACCTTGTGCGACATGGCCATGGGTGCCTATCAGAAGGCGGCTGAAAATGTCTCAGGCCGGGAGATCAACCTGCCGGAAATGAACTTTGCCCAACTGCTCGGCTTGGCCATGGGTATCTCCTCCGAGACCCTGGGCATCCAGCGGCTGCACGTGGACCCCCGTGCCGTGCTGGCCGCCAGAGGGGTGATGGTATAGGGCTTTTTCGATGATCGGGTAGACCTCTGCCATCGTTTTGACCAAAACGATGGCAGAGGGAGAGGAATACATGCCTTCACGCACCCTTTCCGCTGCCCAACTCCGGGGGGAGACCGGTCTGCTGTTTGATTTTGTCGGGCTGGGCGCGCCCCTGTATCTGCATCATCCCCTGCGTATCCATCAGACCCACCAACCCGCTGCCGTCGATGATCTCCTGCGTCTGGCCGAAGAGGATGCCTTGGCGGGGCGTTGGGTGGCGGGTTTTGTCGGTTTTGAGGCGGCGGCGGCCTTTGGCCTGCCAGTCTCTCTGCCTTCGGCCCTGCCTCTGGTCTGGCTGGGGGTCTTTGCCCAGGCCGAGGCGGTGGCCTTTCCTCTTCTCTCCCTGCCTTCTCTGCCCACCCTGCACCCGGTCATCGATCGGGAACGGTATCATCGGGATATCGGGACCATTCTGGCCCATCTTGACGCGGGGGAGAGCTATCAGGTCAACTATACCCTTTCTGCCCGTCTCTCCGCTGTGGACCCGGCTGCCCTCTTTTTGGCCTTGCAGACGGCCCATCGTCACCCCTATGCCGCCTGGTTGCACTGTGACCAGGTGACGATTGCCTCTTTTTCCCCCGAACTCTTTTTGCAACGTACCAAAGATCAATTGCTGACTGCGCCGATCAAGGGCACCTGCGCCCGATTGGCGGACCCCGACCGGGATGCCGAGTGGGGGCTGGCCATGGAACAGTCCGCCAAGGAGCGGGCCGAACATGTCATGATTGTGGACATGGCCCGCAATGATTTGGGCAAGGTCTGCCGGACCGGCACGGTGCGGGTGGATCGTCTGTTCGAGCGGCGGTTGTTTGCGACGGTTCAGCATCTGGAGAGCCGGGTGCGGGGGGAGCAGAGGGCCGGTGTAACCTTGGACCGACTTCTGGCCGCGTTGTTTCCCGCCGCCTCCATCACCGGCGCGCCCAAACATCGCACCATGGAGATCATCCAGGCGTTGGAAGGGCGACCACGGGGTGTGTATACCGGCAGCCTGGTGATTCTTCAGCCGGGGGGGGATTTTATCAGCAATGTGGCGATTCGGACCGTGACCTGGCAGGGGCAGGAGGCGGGTTGCATGGGGTTGGGCGGGGGGATTGTGGCCGATTCGGAGAGTGGGCGGGAGTGGGCGGAAATCGCCGACAAGGGACGGTTTTTGCGGGAAATGCCCGATCCTTTGCAGTTGATCGAAACCTGTTTGCTCGACCGTTCCGGCGCGATGCCCCGTCTGGATCGTCATCTGGCGCGTCTGCACCGGTCTGCCCAGGCCCTGGGATTTGCCTGTGATGGCGAGCAGATTGCGGCGGCGATCCGGCGTCAGGCGGCGGTCTGGCATCGGGAGAGCCAGGAACCGTGGGTGGTGCGGGTGTTGTTGTCCACGTCGGGTCTCTTCATCCTCCAGAAGCGGCCCTGTCCGCTTTTTCCGCAAACCCTGTCGGTACGCATGGCCCCCCATGGGGTGGATCGGTGGGATCATCTCCTGCGCCACAAGACCACGCGGCGGCACCATTTTGATCGGGCCATGGCCCTGGCGAAGGCGGGGGGTGATCAGGAGGCGTTGTTTTTCAACACGCTTGGCCATGTCACGGAGGGGGCTGTGCGTGCCATTGCCGTTTGTTTGGCGGGAGAATGGTTCATTCCCCCCTTGGCGGATGGTCTGCTGGAGAGCCTCTGGCGGGCGGAGGAGAAGGAGCGGTTGCAGGCTCAGGAGCGGAGCCTGACCCTGGCGGATCTCCTCCGTGCCGATGAAATACGCCTGGGCAACAGTGTGCAGGGGGGGGCGAAGGTGGTACGGCTGCGGGAGGCCGGGGGGCGGGTGTTGGCGGAGTGGGGGGCGGGAGAGTTCTGACCGGTGGGGGTGTGGGGGCAAAGC